>CAZRFC010000158.1:0-9399 GCA_964598975.1 uncultured Mycobacterium sp.
TCGGCGGCCAGTTCGACTCGATGCTGGCCAAGCTCATCGTCACCGGCGCCACCCGCGCCGAGGCGTTGCAGCGAGCCCGGCGCGCCCTGGACGAGTTCCACGTCGAGGGCCTGGCCACCGTCATCCCGTTCCACCGGGCGATCGTCAGCGACCCCGCCTTCATCGGTGACGACAACGGATTCACCGTGCACACCCGCTGGATCGAGACCGAATGGGACAACACCGTCGAGCCGTTCACCGGTGGTGGCGCGGTCGATGAGGAAGAGGCCCAGCCCCGGCAGACCGTCGTCGTCGAGGTGGGCGGCCGTCGCCTGGAGGTGTCCCTCCCGGGCGACCTCGCACTCGGCAACGGCGGCGGCGAACCCGGTGTCGTGCGCAAGAAGCCCAAGCCACGCAAGCGCGGCGCCCAAGCCGGCGCGGCCGCTTCCGGCGACGCGGTGACCGCTCCCATGCAGGGCACCGTCGTCAAGGTCGCCGTGCAAGAGGGCCAGACCGTCGCCGTCGGGGAACTGGTGGTGGTGTTGGAGGCCATGAAGATGGAGAACCCGGTGACCGCGCACAAGGACGGTGTGATCACCGGTTTGGCGGTGGTGGCCGGTGCAGCCATCACCCAGGGCACCGTCCTGGCCGAAATCAAATAGCGCCCGAAGCCGCATGACCCCGCCCGATATCAACGCCGGCGCCTGGTATCTGCGGGGCCGCCTGGACGGTGCGTGGGATGTCTGCGAGCCGACGACGGGTGAAGTGCTGGCCGAGGTAATCGCCGATCCGGAGACCAACGAGGTCTCTGCACTCGGGGCCTCGGCGCCGGCGGCCGCCGGTGCCGACGCGGTTCGGCGGTTCCTACTGCAACTGGTCGCGGAGCCGGGCCAGCGACTTGGCCAGTAGCCGCGAGACGTGCATCTGAGAGATCCCCACCCGCTCGGCGATCTGGGTCTGGGTCAGTGACTCGAAGAAGCGCAGCAACAGCACCGTGCGCTCCCGTTCCGGCAGTGCCGCCAGCAGCGGCCGCAGCGCTTCGCGGTTCTCGATCTGATCGAGGCTGAGATCGAGGTCGCCGAGGGTGTCGACGATCGCCGGTGCGTCCTCGTCACCGCCGCCGCCGCTGTCGATCGACAGGGTGTTGTACGAACTGCCGGCCACCAGCCCCTCGACAACCTCCTGGCGGTCCATGTCGAGTTCGGCGGCCAGTTCGGAGGCGGTCGGCGCCCGGCCCAGCTTCTGGGACAGCTCCGAGGTGGCCGCACCCAGCCGCAGGTGTAGTTCCTTCAGCCGGCGCGGCACCTTGACCGACCAGCTGTTGTCCCGGAAGTGTCGGCGGACCTCGCCCATGATGGTGGGTACCGCGAAAGACACGAAGTCCGACCCGGTGTCGACGTCATAGCGGATCACCGCGTTGACCAGACCGACCCGCGCCACCTGCACCAGATCGTCACGCGCCTCGCCGCGGCCGTCGAACCGGCGGGCAATATGGTCTGCAAGCGGGAGGCATCTTTCGACGATGCGGTCCCGGTGCCGGCGGAACTCCGGTGAGTCGGGCTCGAGTTTGGCCAACTCCCGGAACATGTCCGGAACGTCGGCATACTCGGAATTCGGTCGCGACGGTTGCCCCCCCGTTTCGCGGCCCGCTCGTAGAGTCACTGCGAAAAGCCCGCCCGCCTCGTGGTCAAGGTGATCCCGAAGACGCGGCCGTCAGGGCCGCCGGGCCCCTCGGACTGACCGCCCTCGGAATGCCCGTTGTGGAACGTCCGCAGGTCGTCGGTCAGCGAGCTGAGCACATGCCAGCTGAAGCTGCCCTCCGTCACCACGTCGTAGGTGTCGCAGGTGGTCGACGCCTCCACGACCACCACCTCCTCCCGGGGGTCCACGATGACCACGAGGGTGGCGTCCGGGGTGGCGGACCGGATCAGCCTGGTACAGGCCTCGTCGACCGCGAGCCGCAGATCCGCGACCGCGTCGAAATCCAGGTCGGAGAACGTCCCGACGGCACCGACCACGGTGCGCAGCACCGCCAGGTTCTCCAACTTCGCCGCGATCCGAAGTTCGACTGCAGCTGGACCGCGCTGCTCCCCGCCGTGGCGGCTATCGCCGTCCGTCATCTGGCCTCCCGCCGTTGTGTTCCCGACCGAACTCAGGTCGAGGGTTCTCTCCATGGTGTCGCAATCCCCCGGTTCGGGTACAACGATGAGGGCGGGTACCCAGTGGGGTGCCGGTCTTAAACATCGCCGGGGTAATTTTTCATTTTGGCCGCCTGTTCCTATGGCCGACGCACCAGGAAAGGGCCGATAGCCAGCAAATCGATGGCCGAGGAGCTGAAGCACTCCAGTGCGTCCCGTGGGCTGTCGACCATGGGCCGGCCGACGGTGTTGAAGCTGGTGTTGATCACCACTGGCACACCGGTGCGCTCTTCGAAGCGGCGAAGGGTGGCGTGTAGCCGCGGTTGGTCGGTGTCGACGGTCTGGATTCGCGCGGTGGCGTCGACGTGAGTGACGGCAGGGATCCGGCCTCGCCAGTCTGGGTCGACGTCGTGTATGAACAGCATGTAAGGGCTGGGAATCGGCCCGCCATAGAAGATCTCGGCTGCCCGGTCGGCCAGCACCATGGGTGCGACTGGCCGGAACTGCTCGCGGCCCTTGACGTCGTTGAGCCGCTCGAGATTGCGCACATGGCGGGGGTCGGCCAACAGCGAACGGCCACCCAATGCGCGGGGGCCGAATTCGGCCCGACCCTGAAACCAGCCCACCAACTGGTTGTCGGCCAGAGCGTCGCCGACGGCAGCGGGAAGATCGGCGGGCTGCTCGTAGCGAACACCCGACCGGTCCAGCACATCGGCGATCTGGCTGTCGGTCCACCCTCGCCTCAACTGGGCCGTCGTCATCGGGCTGACCTGTTCACCGGCCTCGGCCGCAATCGCCAGCGCGGCGCCCAGCGCCGTCCCGGAATCCCCCGCGGCCGGTTGCACCCAGACGTTCTCGAACAGCCCCGACTTGTAGATCGCCGAATTGGCGACGCAGTTCAGCGCGAGCCCTCCTGCCAGACACAGGTTGGTGCTTCCGGACTGGTCGCGCAGCCAGCCGGCGAGGTCCAGCAGCACCTCCTCGAGCACACACTGAACGCTGGCGGCCAGATCGGCGTGCCGGGACTGCATACCGTCGGTGCGCGGCGGCGTGAACTCCGCCCAGTCAATCGGCTCGGTCCGGAACCCGCCGTCGCCGGTCGCGTACACCGACTCGCGGATCCGTTCAGCAAATTTCGGCGATCCGTAGGAGGCCAGCGCCAGGGCCTTGAACTGGTCACCCGGCTCGGTGAATCCCAGGTGTGCGGTCATTCCTTCGTAGAACCGGCCCAGTGAGTGCGGTAACTCCTGGGTGGCCAGGACATCGAGCTTGCCATCCATGTCCTCTCCGGCCAACATCGAGGTCAACTCGCCGCGGCCGTCGACCACCAGCACCGCGCTGCGCGAAAACGGTGAGGCCAGGGCGGTGGAAGCGGCGTGTGCGACGTGATGGCGGACGAACCTGACCGTATCCGGGTCCAAACCGGGCAGCGCGGCGGCCAGGAACTGTGGTGCCCTTCGGGCGTAGAGGGTGCGCAAGTCCTCCCACACACCGTCCAACCCCGGTGACTCGTCGTCCTGATCGGTCATCAACCAGGGGTCGTAGGAGTATCCGACCGCGTCAACATCGGATGCGGTGAGCCCAGCCTGCTGAAGACACCACGAGGCCGCCGCGACGGGCAGTTCCCAGGTGGAGAACGGCACCGCCTGCTTGCCGTGCCTGCGCCGGGAGAACCTCTCTTCCTCGGCTGCGGCGACAATCTCGCCGTCGATCACGAGCGCTGCGGCCGGATCATCGAACACGGCGTTTACCCCCAGAATGCGCACACCGCGGTATGTACCCCGATTGCGGTTACGTAAACGTTGTTTACCTCCGCCCCAGAGCGGGTATTGACGCTCGCGATGCTGAAATCTCAAACGTCCTTCGTGATCGCAACCCGCAACCGCAGTGCCGAAATGACCGCCACGGCCGAGCGCCTTCTCGACACCACGAATTGCCCGATCGTATTGGTGGACAACGGATCCGACGACGACTCCCTGATGGCGGCGCGTCGGCTCTCGGCGCGGTCCGGAGATCGGGTGCTGGCGATCGGACTGGATCGCAATCTGGGCGCGGCCGGTCGCAACTTCGGCGTACGGGCCTGCCGCACTCCCTATGTCGCGTTCTGCGACGACGACTCATGGTGGGCTCCCGATGCCCCGGACATCGCCGAGGAGACCTTCGGCCGCCACCCCTCGGTCGGACTGCTGGCCGCGCGTACCGTGGTCTGGCCCTCCGACACTGAGGATCCACTGGTTCGGCTCATGGCCCAGAGTCCACTGGGGACGAGGCGTGATCTGCCGGGACCGTCCGTTCTGGGCTTCCTGGCATGCTCATCAATTGTCCGCGTCGAATCCTTCCTCGCCGCAGGCGGTTTCAGTCCGGTTCTACATTTCCGCGGCGAGGAACAGTTGCTGGCCTTGGATATGGCGGCCCAGGGGTGGGACCTTTGTTACTGCGCCGACCTGGTGGCCTTCCACCGGCCGTCGCAGTCCCGGCCTTCCACGGCGGCGCAGGAGGCCCGGATTCTGCGTAACGCGGTGCTGACCACCTGGCTGCGCCGCCCGCTGGGGCGGTGTCTGCGCGCCGGGGCCGATCTGCTGCGGGCAGCAGCGCGCGACGTCGCGCACGCCCGCGCCGCCGCCGAGGCGCTGGCCCGGGTACCCCGGGTCATCGCGGAGCGGAGGCCGCTGCCGCGGCAGGTGGAACTGGCCGCCCGGGTGCTGGAAACAGTTTGCCGTTCAGCCTGACTTGCGTTCTGAACCGGATTGCGACATCGGTATCACCAACGAAGCCGGAGTGCTGACCAGTCGCTCGTAGATGCGCAGGGTGTCGGCCGCGACGCGGTCCCAGGAATAGCGTGCGCAGGCCCGGTCCCGACCTGCCAGTCCAAGGCTGCGCCGCAGGAACGAGTCCCGCAGGATCGTCGACACGGCCTCGGCGCATTCCCGCGGGTTTCGGGGTGTGACCAGTCGGCCGGTCACGTCGTGAACCACGGTGTCGAGCATGCCGCCGACCGCGGAGGCGACGACGGGAACACCGCACCCCATGGCCTCCAGTGGCACGATGCCGAACGGTTCGTACCAGGGGGTGCAGGCCACCACGTCGGCCGATCGCAGGATGGCCGGCATGTCCTGGCGGGCAACCGAACCGGTGAACCGAACCCGGTCCTCGACGCCGAGTTCGACTGCCAGCCCCCGAAGCCGGCTCACTTCCGGGTCTGTGTCGAGATGCTCGGCGGCGGGTCCACCGACGATGACCAGTTCAGCGTCCGCGATCGAGGGCATCGCCTCGATCATGGTGTCGAATCCCTTGCGCGGCACCATCCTTCCGACCGAAACGATCCGGTGCAGCGGGCCGCGTTCCGCCACCGGCCCCTCCGTGGTGAACCTGTCGAGATCAACACCACAGGGAACCACCGAGATCCGGGTTCGGGATCGCCCCATCCTGGTGAGCTCGAACACCTCGTCGGTACAGGTGGCCGCGACCCAGGAGGCGTTTCGCGCGACGAGTCGCTCCAGCTTCAACCGGGCACTCGGACTGGTGTCCTGCTCACCCTGGTGGCGCTTTTTCACCACGCCCAGGGCGTGGAAAGTCTGGACGGTGGGCACCCCGCAGGTACGGGCGGCCAGATGCGTCGCGATGCCGGACATCCAGAAGTGGGCATGGGCGATGTCGGGCCGACGGGTGCGCCAACTCTCGGCAAGGTAGCTGGCGAACGGCCCCATGTATTCGAGGAGCTCATCCTTGGGTAGCGGCTCGGGCGGACCGGCCGGAACGTGAACGACGCTGTAGCCCTGCGGTGTTCGGACCCGCTCGGGGCGGTGCGGATCGTCCCGCCGGGTGTAGACGGTAACCTCGTGTCCCCTCCGCACCATGGCTGCGGAGAGTTCGGCGACGTGGACGTTCTGGCCACCGGCGTCGACCCCTCCGGGAGCGACGAGTGGACTCGCGTGCTCAGACACCACCGCGATCTTCATTTGCCTCCCTCCCGTGGCACGACCCGCCCTCGACAAGCCGCCCCCAACTGCCGCCGCACGGGTATTGACATGAGCGTTGGCTTACCCGGAGACCGTTGGTCCAAACACTTCGCTGGCAGTGGAGCCGTGGGCGAGGTCGCGGGTGGCCGGCCCCTCCAGGACCGTTCCGTCCGGCCCGAAGCGGGATCCGTGTAGTGGGCAGTCCCAGGATTTCTCGGCGTCGTTCCAGGACAGCACCCCGCCGAGATGGGTGCACACCGGCGATACGCAGCGCTGCACACCGCCGACGGTGCTGCATGCCGACATGTGCCAGGGTGGGCCGTGGACCTTGCCGTCGCCTTCCACCGGCGCGCCGTCGCGGTGCAGGGCCGGGGTGACCCAGCCGGACGCCAGATACCACCCGACTTCGAGGTTGAGTTTGAGTGCAGTGGACAGTCCGGCCAGCTCGTGCGGGCTCCAACTGTCGAAGGCGCGCGCCCACTCCCCCGGTTCGCCGCCGAGAATCCGCTTGGCAAGCAGCAGGGCGGCGGCCACCCCGTTGGTCATTCCCCACTTGGCGAATCCGGTTGCCACGAAAAGGTGGTCGCTGCCGGGGATCAGCGGGCCGACGTACGGAAGTCCGTCGACGGGGACGTAATCCTGCGCCGACCAACGGTGGGTGGGCTCGGCACCGGGGAAGTGCCGCTTGGTCCAACCGACGATCTCGGTATAGGACTGCCGCGGACTCTCCTTTCGGCCGACAACGTGGCCGCCGCCGCCGACGATCAACCGTTCGGCGCCCCCCGATAGCGCATAGCGCAGCGACCGGGTCGGGGAGTCCGCCGAGATCATCATCGGCCGGGGCGCAGGTCCGGGCAGGGTGAAGGCGACGCAGTAGGAACGGCTGGGTTCCAGGCGGGCGAAGTAGCCGCCGCGGTCCAGGATCGGTGTGCCGGTCGCCAGTACGCACTGGTCGGCATCGGCGACTTCGTCGGCGCCGTCCGCGCAACTGACCGCCAGCCGCACCCGGCCGCCGGACATGCCGGCCCCGTGCACCCGCCGGCCGGTCACCAGCCGGCCACCGCGCTCGCGCAGTTCGGTGGTCAGCGCATCGAGGAACGGCATCGGGTCGAACTGCGCCTGTCCGGCCAACCGCACCCCGCCGTGGAAGTCCAGCGGTGCACCGTCGGTTGAGAACGGGGCGGTGTCGATCCACTCCACCTCCAACCCGGCTGCGGCGCAGGCGTCGAACTCCGCCCGCGCCAGTGGAACCCCGGCCGCGGTCTGCGCATAGGTGATGGCGTCTTCGTACTGCACGTCGACACCACGATCGGCGCAGTACTGGGTAAGCCAGGCCTGCCCTTCCCGATTACCTTCCACGTACTGGCCCACCGTCTCTCTCGATTGCCGTCGGCCGATCGTGGAGAGCCGGGTTCCTTGCAGCAGGCTGATTTTCGCGGTCGTGTTGCCGGTGGTGCACGCACCCGGGGTACGAGCCTCCAGGACCACCACCCGCTTGCCGCCGCGGGCCAGCAGCACCGCCGTGACCAGTCCGGTCAGGCCTGCGCCGACGACGATCACCTCGGCGTTGGGGATGGTGCCGGATTCGGGTGGGTCGGCATGCCCGTCGAGCCACAAAGACGTCATGCGCTTGCCGGTACCCGCGGCCGGGGCCGGGAAACCCGCGCTATCGTGAAAGAGATGATGGATTCGGATTCGATATCGGATTTTCCCGACGAGGTTCCGGTCGCCGACGCGGTCGAACAGACCCGGCCCGCCGTCGACTCCGACGACCCGGCACCGGTCGGCTCGGACGACGAGGCGCCCTTGGAGAGCAACGAGTCCGACTGGCAGGAGCAGCGCGAAATCGTTGAAGGATTCGACGAGGACGAGTCCCGGTAGAGGTTTGGCTGCTGCGCGGCACCGGGTACTCGGGGCGGTATGCAGCAAAGCACGCGAGCCCGCCACGAGGACGCGCGGTCCTTCCGGCCCAGCCGGTCGTGCGCCTACGAGGGCTGGACTGTTACCGAACTGAAGAAAAGAGCACGGCAGCTTGGTATTTCAGGCTATTCCGGCCTTAACAAGGAACGGCTGATCGCACTGATCCGCAGTTACTGACGATGTGGGTGCGTTCTGATGTGGACCACCCGGCGATGCTCGACGACCAGCCAGACCACCCCTGCGGTACCGATCAGCGCCGCGGAAACCGCTGACACCCCGCCGTCCCCGATACGTCCGATGCCGAACAGGTAAAGACTGATCACCAGAGCCAGAATCCCGATCACCGCCAGCAGCAGTCCCGGAAGGGTTCGCCCGTCCCGCATCGTCTCGCCCGGCGAGTCGGAAGCAATCTGCCGATCGTAAATCGTGTTCTTCATCTCACTCACCTCCGGACAGGTATACCCCGAGGCAATCGGCGTTAAACGGCTCAGCGATCCGACAGTTCCCACACCGTCGCCGACATACGGTCGGCCAGGCGGGTGGCGGTGGTCCGTCCGCCGTCATCTCCCCGGCAGGCCATCACCTGCAGGACGGCGTTGTTGCGGAGTCGCGCCTCGCCGTGGCAGATCCAATCCAGCGGGATGCCGATCTGCTGCTTGCGCCAGCGCACCGTGTCGGCGTCCACCGCCGGCACGGTGAAATTCCACGCCGCGTCGCCTCCGGAACCGAGTGCCCGCTGCCCGTCACAACTCCGGGCCGCGCCCGCCGCCGCAGAGAACGCCGCGCTGGCGGAGGCTGCGTCGGGATAGACCGCGACGGCCTCTGCCACCACCTCCTGGTGCCCGACGCCATCGGTGAACAGCAGTACGTGGAACTTCGTCCAGGTGTCGCCCACGAACGCCGACATGCCGGCCGCGTCCAGCGCGGAGCAGGCCGGCACCGGCGACGAGCCGGCTATCGGCCGGAACCGATCGGCGTCGAGTTGAAGATTCGCGCCCACGATGTCGCTGATTTCCGCCGCACCGAGCAAGACCTGGTCCGCGTCGGCGGGAAGCAGGCCGGTGACGGTCCGATCGGGATTGAAGAGCGGGGCGCCCTGAACAGTGTGCGCACAACCGGCCAGCGTCAGCGTCACCGCTGACGTGGCCAGGAGTGCTACCCGCCACCGCATGGCGAAATGCTAGACCTGTTCCGTCGGGTTCTCGATGGGACCCGGCGCCGGGGCTAAGGGCATGTTCAGGTGGATGGCCGCGCAGTTTTCCTCCGTTGCGGCCGATCTGACTTCAGTTGCTCCTCGCGGGCCCGCCAGTCGTACTCGTCGGCCCAGTAGGCGGCCAGTTCTCGGGTGTAGTCCAACGGGATGCCCTGGCTCCAGTCGTCGACGCAATCGCGGTCCGGCCACC
>CAZRFC010000159.1:0-9347 GCA_964598975.1 uncultured Mycobacterium sp.
GTGGGCACCGGCCAGATCGCCGTGATCGGAGGTCGCCACCACCACGGTGTTCGATTCGGCTCCCGAGGCGGCCAGGGCGTCGAGCACGGTGCCGATGTGGCGGTCGACTTCGAGGTTGAGGTCGATGTATGCGTTGATCAATCGACGCCAGGCCTTCTCATCGCGCACCACACCTCCGGTGACGTCGCAGGTGACCTTCCAATACCGCTGGGTCAGCGGCTTAGTGGACAGGTCGTCGCGGAAGTTCGGCGGCAGCTGCGCGCCGTGGTCGGTGACCCGGGGCTTGCGGAAACGCGGGTACAGCATGATGTCGTGCGGGTTGACGAACGAGCACACCAGCAGCCACGGTCCGCGATCGGCGTGCTGGGTGATCCATCGGGCGGCATGGCCGGCGGTGCGGCCGTCGATGAAATGCCCCAGATACGGCGTTCCGTGCGCGTCCGGGGCCTTCCAGTCCTGAAAACCGTACGGCCGCAGCCCATCCCGGCGGGACTCACCGCCCAGATGCCATTTTCCCAAGTATCCGCAGGTGTAGCCGACAGCCGACATCAGGTGCCCCAGGGTGGGGATTCCCGGGTCCAGCGGTTGCTGCCAATTGAAGTTGATGTTGTCGAACATCCCGGTTGATGCCGCGTGCCGACCGGTCAGAATGGTGGCCCGGCTCGGGGTGCAGGGGAAGGTGTGCACGTGGTGATTGGTGAAACGCATGCCGCGGGCGGCCAGCCGCTCACGGTTGGCGAACCGCACCTGGTCGGGGAACCACACCCGTTCCCGCTCCTCGTCGGTGATCAGGAGCAGGATGTTGGGGCGCTCGGCCATGAGGCTCGACGTTAGCTGGTCGAGTCCGGTCCGTAGGGTGAGGCAATGGGAACCCTCCCGCCGGGGCCGCCGCTTCCGGGCGCGCTGCAGACCGCGCTGATGCTGCGCTGGTGGTCGGCGTTCGCCCTCGCCTGCCGGCGTCGCTATGGCGACGTGTTCACCGTGCGCCTCGCCGGGTACGGGGCCGGGATCTACCTGGCCAACCCCGAGGACATCAAGACCGTGTTCGCCGGCGATCCGCGGACCTTCCACGCCGGGGAGGCGAACTCGGTTCTGGCCGGAATGCTGGGCCGCAGTTCGGTGCTGGTGCTCGACGAGGATCTGCACCGCGACCGGCGCCGGCTGATGCTGGCGCCGTTCGCGCGGGAGGCAGTGGCCCGCCAGACCGGCCTGATCGCCGAGATCGCGGCGGACAACATCGCCGGGTGGCCGGTCGGGACCGAGTTCCCCGTCGCTCCCAAGATGTCCGAAATCACCCTGGAGGTGATCCTGCGGACCGCCATCGGCGCCAGTGACCCGCAACGGCTCGCCGCGATGCGGGCGTTGATGCCGCGGCTGTTGACGCTGGGCTACATCGACACCATGGCCATTGCCAGACCGAACCTGCAGCGCCGCTGGCCGTGGCGGGGGCTGGGCCGACGCATCGCCGAGGCCGACGAACTGCTCTACGCCGAGATCGCCGACCGGCGCGCCGACCCCAACCTCGCCGATCGGACCGACGCACTGGCCATGCTCGTGCGGGCGGCGGACCAGGACGGCCGGCAGATGACCGACACCGAACTGCGCGATCAGCTGATGACCCTGCTGCTGGCCGGACACGACACCACCGCCACCGCGCTGTCCTGGGCGCTGGAGCGGTTGACCCGCAATCCTGCCGTGCTGGCCCGCGCGGTGGAGGCTGCCCGATCCGGTGACGAGGAGTATCTCGACGCGGTGGCCAAGGAGACGCTGCGGATCCGGCCGGTGGTGTTCGACGTCGGCCGGGTGCTCAAGGAACCGACCGAGGTGGCCGGCTACCGGTTACCCGCCGGTGTGACCGTGATCCCGGGGATCGGCTTGGTGCACGCCAACGCCGCGGTCTACGACGACCCGCAGGAGTTCCGCCCGGAACGAATGCTCGGCGCATCGGGCCGCACGCTCACCCCGACCACCTGGCTGCCGTTCGGCGGCGGCAACCGCCGCTGCCTCGGCGCCAATCTCGCGCTGGCCGAGATGCGGGTGGTCCTCGGCGAGGTCCTGCGCCGCGTCGAGTTGAGCACCACCAACGCTCGCGGTGAACGGCCGCGGGTCAGCGGCGTCATCCAGCAGCCGCACCGCGGGGCACGGATACGGATTCAGGGCCACCAGAAACCGGACATGATCCGGCTGGCCTGCCCAGCCGCCTCGCCTTCAGCAGCCTCGTCATCGAGATCGGCGAACCCCCAGGGCACCGCGCCGCGCCAGTAGGGATTGTCAATCGCCCACGCCCACATGACGTCGATGACACAGTGCGGGTCGTCAGTGCGGTGCACAAAGTGGAAATCGGGGCCGCCCTCCCGGTATTCCAACTGGTAACCGTCAACCCCGCACCAGACCTGGATGAAGTCCTCTTCGGCTCGGTCGACGATAACGAACGGCGCTTCGGGATCCGGCCAGGCCGGACGCAAAATCAAGTCCACCAACAGGTTTCGGGTGAGAAACGGCAGGTGAAGCCGGGGCTGAACCACCTCGACGTCAACTGCCCCGGTCGGGTCGTAGAGCCGATCGAGCTCGATGTCGTAGACCGCCAGGTCGTGGTCCTTGGCCACCAGCAGCAGGGCCTCCAGCACCCCGATCTCCGGATACCGAACCGACAACAGCGCCCCACGGGCGTCGGTGCGCCGCCAGAGGTTGAAGTCCGCCACACCGCTGGACTCCAAGGCCCCCAACGCCTCCACACCAGCCGCCGGGGTGCGGCCACGCGGCGCGGCGCGCATCGCCGTGACGAGCCGCTTGGCCTGCTGGGCCGAACCTGCTGCACCCGCTGCGATGACGGCGAGACGAAAGGCCATTTGGACCACCCCCCTGGCCGGAAGATCTGATCCCCCAGCCACTTCCGATGTTAGGCGGGGGTACTGACAGATCTGCCGCCGATCAGGGCTGCGCCCAGCCGCGGCACTGCCGGGTGAACGGATCGCAGGCCACCGGGGTGTTGGTCCAGCCGCCGTAGAATCCCGGGGTGTTCCAGGTCTCCATCAGCTGGCCATTCCACGGTGCCGGCTGACAACCACTCTGATTGAGCACACCCACGCACACCGGGCTGGCCGCCGCCGACGGCGCGCTCAGCACCGCCGCGACCAACGCTCCCAGTGCCAAACCGGCGCGAATCCCCCCATGAATCTTCATGGGATCGCACGCTAGCGGCGGCCTCCGACAATTCGCGATCAGGACTGCGCCGCGGCCATTTCCCGCCGTTTGGCCAGCGCCAATTCCCGGATCCTGGCGAGGTCTTCGTCGGTGTAAACCCCGTTGACGCCGGAGATCGCGGCGAGCTTCATGCCGTGCTTGAGCCCGAGCCGGTAGATCTCCTTGACCTTCTCCCATTCGATATTGCGCCCGACGGTGAACGTCTCGTAGCGGCCCTCGAGCGCCAGCACGATGGTCTCGGCCAGGCAGGCGTAGGCCACGCCCTTGGGCAGGCCGATTCCCTTCATCTGCGGATCGCCGGGCAGCTCGATCTCCCCGGACTCGATGACGAGAACATCGGGCCGCTTGGCGACGTCCTCGGCCGACAGGTCCAGAGGCCGCGCGACGTCGGTGATGACCGCGCCCGGTTTGACCTTCATGATGTCGAGAACCTTCTTTCCGGCCCCTGACGTGGCGGTGACGATGACGTCCATGTCGGCAATGTGCTCGTCGGCGTCGGCACCCACGTGGATCGTCGCCCGCGGGTGCTCCCGCTCGATGTCGGCCTTCAGTGCCAGCAGCTTGGCCGGTTCGATGGACACCAGCCACAGTTCGTCGGCGGCCATCGCCAGCAGTCGCGCGCACACCGAACCGATGGCGCCGGTCGCGCCGACCACCATCGCCTTGCCCTTGATGTGCCCCTTGGAGTCGACCTCGGCGATGCCGAGCCGACTGACCGCGTCGTGGGCGGCCCACAGCGCACCCGAGGCGCTGTAGGAGTTGCCGGTGGTGATCGGAAGCGGCGCACGCTTGGCCACGGTGACACCGGCGTCGCCGACGACCTTGGTGAACGCGCCGAGCCCCATGATCTGGGCGCCCATCTTCTGCGCCATGTCGGCCGCAGCGAGAAGGCGCGAGTAGGTGAACTCCGGGTCGTGGGCCATCAGTTCCTTGGGGGTGCCGCCGACGGTGATGAGCCAGCCTTCGACCTCGGCGCCCGTCGGCGACGTGATGCCGGTGACATGGCTATAGACGAACGGCGGCGCGTGCGCCATCAGCTTCTCCACGCCGTCCATGAGCATCCCCGGCGCCACGTCGGCGACGGCATCGAGCGCCTTCACATTGCGGAAGTACTCCTGAGACAGCGGGTGAATCACGAAGGCAAACCGGGACTTACGCTTGAAACCGCTCGGGTAGAGGATCCTCGGCTCCAGTTCGGCCGACTGGATCATCTCGAGCAGGTCGTCATCGGATAGGCGCGACTCCTCGGCCTCGCCCGCGACCAGCATCAGCGCCTCGAGCGTCGCCTCATTGACCACCACCTTCTCGAACGGCTGCGGCACATCGTCGAGGATGAGGTCAACCCCCCGCTCCCGCAGACTGGTCAGCCGCTCGGCGCCGATGGACGTCGAGATGAGGGTCTTGCCCTTCAGGTCGTCCAACTCGAACTGGTCGAGTTCCCGGAACGTGGCCACCACGACGTCGCAGTCCTGCAGGGCCTTGCGGAGCCGGGAGTCGATGACCATCCGGGCCGGGCCGGTGGCCGCCGACACCAGCGCGGAGGGAATCTTGTCCAGCAGCCAGCCCGACGCGGACACGAAGCGCTCGAACACCTCGAACGGAGTGTGAATGTCGTCGAGGCCGTACTCCACCGCCGGGTCTGCGAAGTGCAAGTTCTGCGTGCTCTCCGACAGAACCCGAGTGGAGCGGTAGTGGTTTCGTCCCCCGAGCACGACTACCCGGGCGTTGCTGAAGTAGCCCGGCATCTCACCGGCCACGTACCGGATGGTCCACTCCTGCAGAACATTACGCAACCGGTGACCATCGGTCACAACGGCCCCGGCGGTCTTGCTGACGGCTTTCCTAAGCTTGTCCGGATTGCCCTTCAGAGTTCCGGAAACCTCAGCGTCGTGAACTCCGCTGATGCCGATGGCCGCGGCGTCACCGGACCACTTGGCGAGTTCTTCGATCGCCCGCTTGACGCTGCCGCCGGTACCCACCCTGACGATTCGGAACGCCCGTCCCAGGAACGTCACCGACTCGTCGTAGTCCCGTTCGGGGCCACTAAGGCTGATATTGACGACCAACGATTGCTCAGTCATGGGATCAGACCATCGCCTTGGAGTCGAATTCCGGGTGTTCCGCCATGAAGTCGAGCAGCTTGTCGGCGTAATCACGGAAACGGGGGCATGAAACCCCGGTGCCTTCGAGGTCGGCCACGGCGTGCGCCGTGCCGTACGTCGTCGGGAACGCGAAGTAGTCCAGGGTCTCGGCCGGCAGACCGGTGAGCAGTTCCATTCCGGGAACCGTGTCGAGTAGTCCGCGCACGACGGACACCGGGACGGGCAGCCAGACCAGCCTCCGACCGAGGTGCTTACCGAAGATCTCGGCGACCTCGCGGGCCGACGGCGGATTGGGGTCGGTCAACTGGTAGGTCTTGCCCTCGGAGCGGTCCAGGACGCTGAGGGCGTCCATCGCGGCGATGACGTAGTCCCGCGGAACCAGCGATGCCATGACCGTCTTGTCGACGTTGGGCAGGAACGCCACGCCGGGCAGTCGCCTCATGTAGTCGGCGACGAAGTAGGGGCCGTCGTACTTCTGGGTCTCGCCGGTGCGCGAGTCTCCCACCACGATGCCGGGGCGGTAGATCGTTGCCGGCAGACCCTCTGCCATGGCCGCGCGCACCAGCCGCTCGGCCTCGTATTTGGTTTCCTCGTAATGGTTTTGGAACTCCTGGCCCTCCTCGAGCATGTCCTCGGTGAACTCGCCGTCGTAGGCTCCGGATACGTAGCAGGTACTGACGTACTGCAGGCGGCGGAACTTCGACCGCTCCCGGCAGAACCGCAGGACGTTCTCGGTGCCGACGATGTTGACCCGCTTGGCCAGGTCCTCCGGCACGGAAAGGTCGTAAACGGCCGCCAGGTGCCAGACCTCGTCGACGTCCTCGACGTCATCGGCGACCGAATCGGCAAGTCCGAGACCCTGCACCGTGATGTCGCCCTCGACGAGTTGGATCCGGTCCGCGGTGTCGGGATGGGCCGCCTGAATCTCGGCCAGCTTGGCCCTCGCGGTATCCATGTGCCGCCCCTGCACGACGCAGATGGCACGGGCCCCTTCCCGCTTTTCCAGGATCCCGGGGAGTAGGGCCGACCCCAGGAAACCCGGGAACCCCGTCATCAACACTGCGCTCAATTTCTCTTCCCCTCCCGATCCCTGCCGAAGACCAACGCCGGCCCTCACGAATCGACCTTGGTTGTCGCTCGGAGGTGGGCGCAAGAGTCATTGTGCCCTCGCCGACGACTTCTGCACCGCCGCTACCCGCCGCCGACCGCCGAAGCCCGTGTCGATCGCCCACCGTGCAACGATCACCCACATGCGCGCGTTCGCCTGTCCGGCCTGCCACGGCTTCGTCCCATTCGAGGCTCGGCAGTGTCCGTCCTGCGACGTGGCCGTCGGGCTGCACCTGCCCTCCCGCTCGATGCAGGCCCTGACCAACAGCCCCGTGGAGATCGACGGGCAGCGGTGGGTGCGGTGCACGCAGGCGGAGCCGCTGGGCTGCAACTGGCTGGCGCCAGCCGACCAGGAGGCTGCCGCGCGGGGACGCTGCCTAGCGGACTCCCTGATCCGCCGCAAGCCCGACGCCGACGACACCATCGCCCGGGAGAAGCTGCCGCCGACCACAGCCGCTCTTCGCCGGCTGGTCTACCAGTTGGTGGACCTCGGCCTGCCGGTTGATCCCCACTGGCGGCGCGACGGCGGTCTGGCCTTCGATCTGCTGTCCAGCTACAGCACCGGGGAGAAGATCATGATCGGTCACGCGAACGGGGTCATCACCATCGACCTGGTGGAATCCCTTGACGCATACCGGGAAACGCTTCGGGTGCGGCTCGGTGAGCCCTACCGCACCATGCTCGGCCACTTCCGTCACGAAGCCGGCCACTACTACCAGAACATCCTGGTGGAGACAGGTCCCGGCGCGGACCGTTACCTGGACCGCTGCCGCAAACTGTTCGGCGACGAGCGCGCCAGCTACTCCGATACGCTCGCTCGGCATTACCGGGACGGCGCGCCGGCGGACTGGCAGGAGTCGTTCATCTCCGAGTACGCCACCATGCACCCTTGGGAGGACTTCGCCGAGTGCTTTGCCCACTACCTACACATCACCGACACGCTGGACACCTCCAGCGAGGCGGGGATGGTGTTGCAGGCCAACCGGGTTCGCTTCGCCGCACCCGGTGACATCGCCCCGCTCACCTCCTACGCGCAGGCCCCCATCGGGGAACTGCTCGAGGACTGGCGGTGGATTTCACTGTTCTTCAACCGGGTCAACGCCGCGATGGGCAAGAACCCGCTGTATCCGTTCGAGATCACCGCGCCGGTGGCCGACAAGCTGGGCTTCGTTCACACGGTGGTGCAGCAGAGCGCGATCAGCTGAGTGCGGCGCCCGCCTGCGTCGCCCCGTCGGCGGTGCGGGCCCGCGCCGCGCGGTCGGCGGCGTTGGCCGGCGGGATGATGAACGGCACCGCGATCAGCCCGATGATCCCGAACACCCAGCCGCCCAGTGCGGTGTCGGCACCGCCCAGCAGCGGCCCGGCCAACGTCGGGCCGATGGCCAGTCCGATCGAGGACAAGCCGAGGATGAAGGCGACCAGGCGCCCCGAGTTCGGATCCAGGTCGGCCGCGACCGACATGGCCAGCGGCAGGATCACCCAGTAGCCCAGGTTCACCGCGAGGTTGCCGCCGATGTAGGCCTCCGGAGTGCGCACCAGCGCCACCAGCATCAGGCCGGCGGCGCACAGCAGCAGGCCGACGGCCCCCAACGCGCCGCGGCCGAGCCAGCGGCCCAACAGCCACGGCGCCATGGTGCCCAGCAACCCGATCAGCTGGGAGAAGCCCAGGAAGCTGGCCGTTGTCTGCGCCGACAGCCCCGAGCCGGTACCGAGTTCCTCGGCGAAGGTCCACAGCCCGGCCACCGACAACTGCGACAGCGACACCGCCAGCCCCAGCAGCAGTGGGAGGGCACTGAACAGTTTCAGATCGCTGTGCGGCTGCGGCGCGCCCGGTTCCTTCTGCCGCTGCGACGCCGCGATGGCCCGGGTGTCCGGCAGCTTCCACCAGATCAGCGCCAGGCACAGCAGCTGGACGGCCACCATCGCCGCGTAGGGCAGCACGATCGGATACATCTGGCGCAGAACGGGATTGGTGCTCATCATGATGAACACGAACACCATGTACCAGGTGCTCAGCAGACCGAAGGCACGCTCGCTGTTGTTCGCGTACGACAGCGCGGCGTTCCCGGCCACGAACGTCAGGCCGCAGCCGAGACCGAGTCCCACCATTCCGGCGAACAGCGACCAGAAACCCTGACCGCTGACCTCACTGATGTAGAGCAGCGCAACCACCGAGATGCCGATTCCCCAAGTGGCTACTGCTTTCAGGCTGCGATGGGCGATGGAGTGCGCCAGGCCGAACTCGACGATCGCCATGGTGCCCAGGGCGGCGGTCACCAGCAGGCCCGCCTGGGTGTTGCTCAACCCGAAGCCGCGGTGGAACGACGTCGCGTAGAGCGGGCTGAGCAGGTCGGCCATCACCCCGGCCACCCCCGCGGCGATCCCGCCGATCAGCAGACCCTTCGGTTCCTTCAACGGACAGCTCCTCGATGCCGGAAAGCCTCGACGGTAGCGACCTACACTGCCCCGATGGGGCGGAACGCCAGGCTCAACCGGTCGCTCGGCCTGCCGCTGGTGACCCTCTACGGGCTGGGCAACATCGTCGGCGCAGGTATCTACGTCCTGATCGGCAAGGTCGCCGGATTCGCCGGATCCAGCACCACGCTGGCGTTCGTCGTCGCGATGGTGACCGCCGCGGTGACCGCACTGTCCTATATGGAACTGGCCGGCCGCTACCCGGTGAGTGCCAGCGTCTCGGTGTACCTGCATCGCGCTTTCGGCAAGCGAGGGCTGTCCACCGCGGTCGGGTTGGCGATGGCCGGCGGCGGGATCGCCTCGGCGGCCGCCCTGGCGCAGGGTTTCGCCGGCTATCTGGCCTCGTTCGTCGCCGTCCCGCCCCTGTTGGCAGGGGTGGGTCTGCTCGTCGTACTCGGAGCCGTCGCCGTCAAGGGGATTGGCGAGTCTGCCACCACCGCGGCGATCCTCACCGGCGTC
>CAZRFC010000160.1:0-3856 GCA_964598975.1 uncultured Mycobacterium sp.
CCCACTCGATGATCTTCGTCTTCATCGCCGGCAGTTACACACCGTTCGCCCTGCTGGCGCTGCCCGAACAAGACGGTTGGGTGCTGTTCTGGATCGTGTGGGGCGGCGCGCTGGCCGGAGTGTTACTCAAGATGTTCTGGCCGACGGCCCCGCGCTGGGTCGGGGTGCCGCTCTATCTGGTCCTGGGCTGGGTCGCAGTGTGGTTCATGGGCCCGATCATGCACGGCGCCGGGGTGGCCGCACTGGTGTTGCTCATCGTCGGCGGGGTGCTCTACAGCATCGGCGGGGTGCTCTACGCACTCAAATGGCCCAACCCGTGGCCGACGACCTTCGGTCATCACGAGTTCTTCCACGCCTGCACCGCGGTTGCGGCGATCTGCCACTACATCGCGATGTGGTTCGCCGTCTTCTGGTGATCCACCCAGCGTCGCGGGCGCTTACAGCTGCGTGACGTCGGCCGGTGACCAATAGGCCTTCATCGCGGCGATCTTACGCTCGGCGTCGAAGACCATCACGTCGATCGGCTCGATGCGGATCCGGTGCTCGCCGGCGCCAACGGTGATGGCGAACATGAACGCCGCCTCGTGTCCGGCCACCCGCAGCGCGAGCAATTCCGTCTCGCGCGGAGTGCTTTCGATCGCCTTGTAGAAGCCGTGGATGGCGTGGCGGCCAATGTGGGTCTCACCGCCCACCGGGTCCTGGACCGTCGCGTCGTCGGCGTACAACCCGGCGATCTCATCGGCGGTTCCGGTCGCGACCAACTCCAGGTAGCGGTGTACGACGGACTCGATCTGCTCGGCGCTCGGCATGGGCCCGACGCTACACGCGCACCCCGAGCGCGTCGGCGAGTTCCGCGGCGCCGGTGACGGGCAGGTCGCAGACCCGGCCGCGACAGATGTAGGCGGCATCGGCGCCGCCGATCCGCCCCCTGCCCTCCAGCAATGGCATCGAGTCGATCGCGCCGCCGACGACGACGGTCCCACCCGGCGCGATCCGGCGCGCGGTGGCCAGCAGTGCCGAGTCCGGCCCCCCGGTGGACACCGCGACCTGGAGCGGTCCGCGCACGGCCGCCTCGGCGACGGCCAGCCAGTGACCGGCCGAGCGGGGCACCCGCGCCATCAGCGGGGAATGCGCCAGCAGCGTCTCCGCGGCCGCTTCGGAGTAGCGGGATGCCCGATCGGCGTCGACCAGGTGTGCGGCGGTCAGCAGCGCCTCGGCGATCGACGACGCCCCCGAGGGGGTGGCTCCGTCCATCGGGTCGGCGGGACGGACCATCAGAGCTTCGGCGTCGTCGGCGGTGTCGAACCAGCGGCCCGGCCGGTCAGGGTCGGCGAAATGTCGCAGCGCCACATCGATCAGCCCGGTGGCCTCGGTCAGCCACCGCTGGTCGGCGGTCAATTGGTAGACCGCCAGCAGCCCGGTGGCCAGCATCGCGTAATCCTCCAGGATGGCTGCGCTCTCCCCTACCTCGCCGCCGAGGCTGGCCCGCCGCAACCGGCCGTCCACCAGATGCAGACCGACGACCCGCTCCGCGCACCGCAGCGCGGCGCCCAACAGCCGTGAATCCTCCAGTGCCACACTGGCTTCAGCCAGGGCGGTGACGGCCAGCCCGTTCCAGGCGGTGACGACCTTATCGTCGCGGCCCGGTTGCGGGCGGGAACGCCGGACGTCCATCAGAGCCGCCCGCACGCGGTCGAACCGCTCGGCGTCCCGCGGCAGCGGGTCGTACTCCGCCGACAATTGCAGCACCGATGTCCCGTGTTCGAACGTCCCGTTCTCGGTGACTCCGAAAACCTTTGCCGCCCAGGCTCCGTCGTCATCGCCGAGGGCGTCGCGCAGCTGTGCGGGGGTCCAGACGTAGGTCGACCCCTCCACGCCGGCGGCATCGGCATCCAGCGATGAGGTGAACATCCCGTCTGCGGCCAGGTCGGCCAGCAGGAAGGCCGCCGTCTCGGTGGCCACCCGCCGGGCCAGTGGGTCGCCGGTGCGGCGCGCCCAGTGCGCGTACACCCGCAGTAGTAGGGCGTTGTCGTAGAGCATCTTCTCGAAGTGCGGCACCACCCACTCGGCGTCCACGCTGTAGCGGGCGAAGCCGCCGGCAAGTTGGTCGTAGATGCCGCCGCGGGCCATCGCGGTGCAGGTGCGCCGGACGGTGCCCAGCGGCACTGGCGACCCGGTCCGCTCGTGGCTGCGCAGCATCCCCTCCAGTAGGTGCGACGGCGGAAACTTCGGCGCGCCCCCGAAGCCGCCGCGGATGGTGTCCTCGTCGCGCAGTATCCCCGTCACCGCGTGATCGCACAGGTCGGCAGTCACCTCCGGACCCCCTGCGGGCAGCCCGGCGGCCATCCGGCGCAGTTCGCCGGCGATGTGGTCGCTGGACTGCTCGACCTGGTCGCGTTCCTCGCGCCAGGCCTGCTTGACCGCCGCGAGCAGATTCAGGAACTGCGGCTTGGGAAAGTAGGTGCCGCAGAAAAACGGGCGGCCGTCCGGGGTCAGGATGCAGGTCATCGGCCAGCCACCCTGCCCGGTCATCGCCACGGTGGCGTTCATGTACACCGCGTCCAGATCGGGACGTTCCTCGCGGTCGACCTTGATGCAGACGAAATCGTTCATCGCTGCGGCCACCGTCTCGTCTTCGAAGGACTCGTGGGCCATCACATGGCACCAGTGGCAGGCGGCGTAGCCGATGGACAGCAGGATCGGCACATCCCGGCGGGCGGCCTCGGCCAGCGCATCGGCGCCCCACTGCTTCCAGTGCACCGGGTTGTCGGCGTGCTGACGCAGATAGGGGCTGGTCGCGGCCGCGAGTTCGTTACCCGCCGGACTCACCTTTGGGCTCCGTCCGGGATACGGCTTCGCTGTTGTCCGCGGAAACGTCGCCCGCCGGCGCCGGCGTGTCCTCGACTGCACCGCCCTCCGGTGCAGCGTCGAAGCTCGCGGGCACCCGCTTGAGGTGGCGGTTCATCGACCACACGAGGGCGAAGACGCCGATGAGAAGCAGCACGACGACGAGCAGGCCGACCGGACTGGCCTTCCCGAAGTCCGGCCCGGTGTTCTTCGGCCCCTCCTCGGCCACCAAAGTCACCAGCAGAGGGTGCGTGATCAGCAGTGGGTGGCTCACTCGTAATTCTCGATTCCGGCGAAAAGGTCGTCTTCCGGCAGGACGGCCGGTACCCGGGAACGCGCCAACTCGAACTCCTCGGTGGGCCACAGCCGCTGTTGCCACTCTATCGGCGTGGCGAAGAAGAACCCGTCCGGGTCGATCTGGGTGGCGTGCGCCTTGAGGGCGTCGTCGCGCTGGGAGAAGTACGGTGCGCAGTGCACCCGGGTGGTGATCCGCTTCTCGGTCTGGTCCTCGTCGGGATCCCAGTGCTCCAACCAATGGGCGAACGGACCCTCCTGCCCGTTCTTGGCGAACTCGTCCTGCAGCATCTGCATGCGTTGACGCAGGAACCCGTGGATGTAATACAGCTTGCTGACCGCCCACGGGTCGCCCGCCTCGGGGTAGAGCTGAGGGTCCGCGGCCGCCTCGAAGGCCGCGATCGAAACCTGGTGGCAGCGGATGTGATCCGGATGCGGGTAGCCACCGTTCTCGTCGTACGTCGTGACCACGTGCGGCCGGAACTCCCGGATCACCCGGACCAGTCGGGCAACCGGTTCTTCCAGCGGCACCAGCGCGAAGCAGCCCTCCGGCAGCGGCGGCGGCGGGTCGCCCTCGGGCAATCCGGAGTCGACGAAGCCGAGCCACTGGTGTTCGACGCCGAGGATCTCCGCGGCTCGGGCCATCTCGTCACGGCGGACGTCGGCGATGCGCCCGTGCACCTCGGGGAGATCCATCGCCGGATTCAGGATGTCG
>CAZRFC010000160.1:3866-5237 GCA_964598975.1 uncultured Mycobacterium sp.
TCGTCGACGGAGCGCGCGCAGGTGGCCGCACCCTTGCTGGACTCGTCGTCCGGGTGGGCATGAATCGCCATCAACCGCCGTTCGGTCACGTGCCCCTCTGCAAGTCCTGTCGTCGTCGGCACTAATAGTCCCATCCTGGGTAGGGGTACCCGCAACGGAGCCTCCCGCGGGCAGGCACACTGCACCCATGACCCCCAACGGCCGACAGACGGACCGATACGGGCGGCCGCCGATGCCGGCGGCGACCCGTCGCAGGGTCATCATGGGCCTGGCCGGGCTGACGATCCTGCTCGGCCTGGGTGTCGCGGCGCTGGGCTATCAGCGCTTCGAGAGGGCGCCCGTCGAGGGCAAGGGCGGCGCTTACGAAGTCCTCGACGATCACACCCTGTCGGTCACGATCAGCGTGACACGGAGGGATCCCGCAATACCGGTGGTCTGCATCGTGCGCGCGAAAACCCTCGATGGCGGCGAGACCGGCCGGCGCGAAATCCTCGTCGGCCCGTCCACCGAACGCACCGTCCAGGTCACCACAACGGTCAAGTCCTACAAACGATCGTTCGCCGGGGACGTCTACGGTTGCGGCACGGAGGTACCGTCGTACCTCACGGCGCCCTAGCATCCAGCAAACTTCCGGCCCGGAAAGACCAGGTGGCGCCAACTGTGCCGGTGCTACACTTTTGCAGTACACGGTTCCTGCTGGGAGCCGTGTATTGCTTAATTCGGCGGGGTCGGCTCGCGGCGCGGGGGTGAGCAATGCACGCGGGCCCGACCGCAACCCCGGCAGCGACGACACACGCCACCGCGCACACCGCGGAAGACACGATCTAGGAGCGCGACGAGATGACCGAGAACCAGGTGGTCTGGCTGACGCAGGAGTCTTACGACCGGCTGAAGGCTGAACTCGATCAGCTGATCGCGAACCGCCCGATCATCGCAGCGGAGATCAACGATCGCCGCGAAGAGGGCGACCTGCGGGAGAACGGCGGCTACCACGCCGCCCGCGAACAGCAGGGCCAGGAAGAGGCCCGGATCCGCCAGCTGCAGGAGCTGCTCAACACCGCGAAGGTGGGCGAAGCGCCCAAGCAGTCCGGCGTCGCACTGCCCGGTTCGGTGGTCAAGGTCTACTACGACGGGGACAAGTCGGACACCGAGACGTTCCTGATCGCCACCCGTCAGGAGATCCTCAGCGACGGCAAGCTCGAGGTGTACTCCCCGAACTCGCCACTGGGTGCGGCACTGCTCAACGCCAAGGTGGGCGAGGATCGCACCTACACCGTCCCCAACGGCAGCACCGTCAAGGTCACCCTGGTCAGCGCTGAGCCCTACCACTCGTAGTGGCGAGGATCGCCGAAGACGTCCTGCTGCTGCTGC
>CAZRFC010000160.1:5247-9294 GCA_964598975.1 uncultured Mycobacterium sp.
ACAACCCCGAGGCTCAGCCGCGCCTAGACCGATCTGCGCTGGGCCGGGTTCTGGCCGCCGGCCTGATCCTGGATCTGGCCCTGGAGTGCCGGGTGCGTCCGGCCCAGCCGGAGGACGACATTCCCCCGGGCCGGCTGATCGCGTTGGACGGCCCGGTCCCGCTGGATCCGGCGGTACGCCCGGCGCTGGCCATGCTGTTGGAGCGGCCGATGACTCCCGAGGCGGCTGTCGCGACGCTACGCAAACAGGCTCAGGATGACGTTCTCGATCAGCTGTTGCGGACCGGCCAGATCCACCAGGTTTCGCTGACCGAGCACCGACTGCGCCGCAACCACTACCGGTGGCCGGTGAAGAACCGGGCTCGGGTGGCGGTTATTCGGGCAGAGTTACTCGGTGCGCTGTTCGAGAAGCGGCGCCCGCAACCGGTCATCGCGGCCGTCATCAGCCTGCTCTATGCCACCGGCGGTCTGGGGGCCGTGCTGGAACTCAATGACGCCGGAGTGCAGGCTGCCGGCCTGCGGGCGAATGAGATCGCGGGCGGTGACTGGGTGGACGCTTCGGACACCGCCCAGGTCAATCTCGAACTGACCGCCGCGGTGGTGCTGCCCGCCGCACGCTAGCCGTCGGCGCGCTAACCCAGCGCCTGGCGCAGGTCGGCGAGCAGGTCGGCGGGGTCCTCGATGCCGACCGACAGCCGCACCAGGTCGTCGGGGACCTCCAGTTGCGATCCGGCCGTGGAGGCGTGTGTCATCGCACCGGGATATTCGATCAGCGACTCGACCCCGCCGAGCGACTCGGCGAGGATGAAAATCTCAGTGCGCGAACACAGTTCGCGAGCCGCCGTCGGGCCGCCCTTCATCCGCACCGACACCATGCCGCCGAAACCCCGCATCTGGCGGGCGGCGACGGCGTGCCCGGGATGGTCGGGCAGTCCCGGATAGAGCACCCGGTCGATCGACGGATGTCCGGCCAAGAAGGCGGCCACCAGGGCGGCGTTGTCGCTGTGCCGCTGCATTCGCAGTTCCAGCGTCTTGAGACCCCGCATGGTCAGATAGGCGTCGAAGGGTCCCGGTACCGCACCGGCGCCGTTCTGCAGGAATGCGAACGCGGCGTCGAGGTCCTCATCATTGGTCACCAGGGCACCGCCCACCACGTCTGAGTGGCCGCCGATGTATTTGGTCGTGGAGTGCAGAACGATATCGGCACCCAGGGTCAGCGGCTGCTGCAGTGCCGGCGAAGCGAAGGTGTTGTCCACCAACACCGTTGCGCCCGCGTCGTGGCCGAGTTCGGCGATCGCGGCGATGTCGGCGATCGACAGCAGTGGGTTGGTGGGGGTTTCGACCCAGATCATCCTGGTGTTGTCTGCGATCGCGGCGCGGACGGCGTCCAGATCGGCCAGGTGCACGGCGGTGTGCTGCACGCCCCAGTGCCGAAACACCTTGTCGATCAACCGGAATGTGCCCCCGTAGGCATCGTCGGGGATGACGATGTGGTCACCGGGACGCAGCACCGCGCGCAGCGCGCAGTCGGTGGCGGCCATCCCCGAACTGAACGCACGCCCGAATCGGCCCTCCTCCACGGCGGCCAGAACCCGCTCCAGAGCGGCCCGGGTCGGGTTGCCGGTGCGCGCGTACTCGAAGCCACCGCGCAAACCGCCAACCCCGTCCTGGGCGAAGGTGCTGCTGGCGTAGATCGGTGCGTTGACCGCCCCGGTCGCGGGATCGGGACGGAAGCCGGCGTGGATGGCCCTGGTCGCGAAACCGTGCCGGTCGTGTGTGTCGGTCATCGGGTCAGGCGGTCGCCGGGGCCACCATTCCGCCGCTGAGTTTGCGGAAGGCGTAGACGATGAACAACAGGGCGATGGGGGCGGTCAGCAGTAGGCCGACTCCGCAGAGCATGGCGCCGAGGAACAGCAGAGCCTGGCTGACCAGCCATACCAGCAGCGACTCGCCGATGTGCGCCCGGGCGATGCCGATACTGGTCCGGATGCCGTCCATCGGCGACAGACCGCGCTCGACGATGACCACCGTGGTGAACATGGTGAAGACCGACACGGCGAGACCGAGCACGATGGCAAGCAGCGGGCCGACGACGGGGATCAGCAGGAACGGGAAGGTGATGATGGAGGACACGATGCCGATGAGCAGGGCCGCCAACACCACCGAGGCCACCTTGCGGGGCCGGAAGAAGGAGCCCACCGTGACCGGGCGGCCGTCGGCGATGTCCAGCAGCCCGCCGTAGTAAGCCGAGGCAATCGCCCCACCGAGAACGGCGAAAATGATCCAGCCCAGCATCGAGACGACGGTGCCAGTGGCGGAGGTGTTCGGCGAGACGATCTCGGTGACACCATCGGCTGTCTGATAGGCGGTGAAGGTCGCGGGCGCGACCATGCTGACCACCCATGCGAATACGCCCATCACCGCGAACAGGATCAGGCCGAAAATCAGCGTCGCCAGCACCAACGGGGCGGCGTTCTTAACGAACTTGTTCCAGGCCCACGAAACACCTTCTCCGACAGTGAAAGCCGGACGCCCATAACCGGGGGGCGGCGGCGCCCAGCCGCCTTCGGCCGGAGGCGGGGGCGGGTAGGCGCCCGGCGGCGGGTAGCCGCCCTGGGGCACGCCGTAGCCGCCCGGCTGGGGTCCCCACCCAGGCGGCGGGGGGTAAGCACCCGGCGGCGGGGGCGGGAAGCCGCCCGGCGGCGGAGGCGGGAAGCCGCCCTGCGGCGGAGGCGGATAGCCCCCCGGAGGGGGAGGCGGGTAGCCCCCCGGGTACTCACCGGGATTGGGCGGCTGCGTCATTGAGTCTCCTCTGATCAGACCGGGCAACCCTACCGGGTCAGCGCCGTCGATGCCCTTCGGAGAGGTACCCGAGCAGGTCGTGCCGGGTTATCACACCGACCGGTTTTCCACCTTCGACGACCATCACCGCGTCGGCGTCGCGCAGCATCTTGGCCGCTGCGCTCAACTGTTCCCCGTCCCCGATCAGGGGCAGCGGCGGACTCATGTGCTGCGCCACCGCGTCGGCGAGGTTCGCCCTCCCCTCGAACACCGCCGAGAGCAGTTCACGCTCGGACACACTGCCGGCCACCTCGCCGGCCATCACCGGCGGTTCGGCCCCAACCACCGGCATCTGCGAGACGCCGTACTCCCGCAGGATTCCGATGGCGTCGCGCACGGTCTCGGAGGGATGGGTGTGCACCAGGTCCGGCAGCGCACCGGACTTGCCGCGCAGAACGTCACCCACGGTCGGTTCGGGCACCGAGTCGTCCAGTGGCCGGCGCAGGAATCCGTAGGAGGACATCCAGGCGTCGTTGAAGATCTTCGACATGTAGCCGCGGCCGCCGTCGGGCAGCAGTACCACGACCACCGCGTCGGGGCCGGCTTCCTCGGCGACCTGCAGGGCGGCCACCATGGCCATCCCGCAGGAGCCGCCCACGAGGAGGCCTTCCTCCCGGGCCAGCCTGCGGGTCATGTCGAAGGAGTCGGCGTCGGAGACCGCGATGATCCGGTCGGGAATGGACGGGTCGTAGGCGGCCGGCCAGAAGTCCTCCCCCACCCCCTCGACGAGGTAGGGCCGGCCGGTGCCGCCGGAGTACACCGAGCCCTCCGGGTCGGCGCCGATCACCTGGACGCGACCGCCGGAGACCTCCTTGAGGTAGCGCCCGGCGCCGGTGATCGTCCCTCCGGTGCCCACCCCGGCAACGAAGTGGGTGACCTTGCCGTCGGTGTCGGCCCAAATCTCGGGGCCGGTGGTCTCGTAGTGGCTTTCCGGACCCATCGGGTTGGAGTACTGATCGGGCTTCCACGCGCCGTCGATCTCCTTGACGAGGCGGTTGGAGACGCTGTAGTAGCTGGCCGGGTCGTCGGGCGCCACGGCCGTCGGGCAGACCACCACCTCGGCGCCGTAGGCGCGCAGCACGTTCTGCTTGTCCTCGCTCACCTTGTCGGGGCAGACGAAGATGCACTTGTAGCCGCGCTGCTGCGCCACGATCGCCAGCCCGACGCCGGTGTTGCCGGACGTCGGTTCGACGATGGTGCCGCCGGG
>CAZRFC010000161.1:0-9285 GCA_964598975.1 uncultured Mycobacterium sp.
ACCCGATCAAGGTGGCCGAGGGCCGAACCCTGGGTGACCCCGAGACCATTGCCTTCGGCCTCATTCCGCGAGCCCACCGCGGCATCGTCGCGGTGAACGAGTTGCCCGACCTCGCCGAGCGCATCCAGGTTTCGATGCTCAACGTGATGGAGGAGCGCGACATCCAGGTCCGCGGGTACACCCTGCGACTGCCGCTTGACGTGCTGGTGGTGGCCAGCGCCAACCCGGAGGACTACACCAACCGCGGCCGCATCATCACCCCGCTCAAGGACCGATTCGGGGCCGAGATCCGAACCCACTATCCGCGTGAACTGGACGCCGAGGTGGGGGTGATCAGCCAGGAGGCGCACCTGACCGCGCAGGTGCCGACCTACCTGCTGCAGATCGTCGCTCGTTTCACCCGGCTGTTGCGGGAGTCGCATGCGGTGGATCAGCGATCCGGGGTTTCGGCCCGGTTCGCCATCGCCGCCGCGGAGACGGTGGCCGCGTCGGCCCGGCATCGGGGCGCGGTTCTCGGTGAGGACGAACCGGTCGCCCGGGTAGTAGACCTGGGCACCGTGATCGACGTGCTCCGCGGCAAACTGGAGTTCGAGTCCGGCGAGGAAGGCCGCGAGTTGGCGGTGCTGGAGCATCTGCTGCGCCGCGCGACCGCCGACACCGCGCAGAAGGCATTGGGCGGCATCGACGTCGGACCGCTGGTTGCCGCCGTCGAGAAGTCGGCGGTCACCACCGGCGAACAGGTGTCCGCCAAGGATGTGCTGGCCGCGCTGCCCGACCTGCCGGTGATCGACGCGATCACCACCCGACTGGGCGCCGCCAGCGAGGGGGAGCGAGCCGCCGCTCTGGAATTGGCTCTGGAGGCGCTGTACCTGGCCAAGAAGATCGACAAGAACTCCGAGGACGGCGAAACCGTCTATGGCTAAACACGACTCCCGGTACTCCGCCTATACCGGCGGACCTGATCCACTGGCTCCGCCGGTGGACCTGCGGGAGGCGTTGGAGCAGATCGGCCAGGACGTCATGGAGGGCGCCTCGCCCCGGCGCGCACTGCAGGAACTCCTTCGCCGCGGCAACAAGAACCTGAAGGGCGCCGACCGACTGGCCGCCGAAGTGAACCGGCGGCGCCGGGAACTGTTGCAGCGCAACAACCTCGACGGCACTCTGCAGGAGATCAAAAAGCTCCTCGACGAGGCCGTACTGGCCGAGCGCAAGGAACTCGCCAGGGCACTGGACGACGACGCCCGCTTCGCCGAGATGCAGATCGAGTCGCTGTCGCCGTCACCAGCCAAGGCGGTACAGGAGTTGTCCGAGTACAACTGGCGCAGCCCGGAGGGCCGCCAGAAGTACGAACAGATCAAGGACCTGCTCGGCCGGGAGATGCTCGACCAGCGGTTTGCGGGCATGAAGCAGGCCCTGGAGAACGCCACCGACGAGGATCGTCAGGCCATCAACGAGATGCTCAACGATCTCAACGATCTCCTCGACAAGCACGCCCGCGGCGAGGACAGCCAAGAGGACTTCGACGAGTTCATGGCCAAGCACGGCCAGCACTTCCCGGAGAATCCCCGCAACGTCGAGGAACTGCTCGACTCGCTGGCCCAGCGCGCCGCCGCCGCGCAGCGGTTCCGCAACAGCCTGAGCCCGGACCAGCGCGCCGAACTGGATGCGTTGGCACAGCAGGCGTTCGGCTCGCCACAGCTGATGCAGTCCCTGAGCCGGCTGGACTCCCATCTGCGCGCGGCGCGCCCCGGCGAGGACTGGGACGGCTCGGCGGAATTCTCCGGCGACAACCCGCTGGGCATGGGCGCCGGTGCGCAGGCGATGGCCGACATCGCCGAACTCGAGCAGTTAGCCGAGCAACTCTCGCAGAGCTACCCCGGGGCCAGCATGGACGACGTCGATCTCGACGCGCTGGCCCGTCAGCTCGGGGATCAGGCCGCCGTCGACGCTCGCACGCTGGCCGAGTTGGAGCGGGCCCTGATGGACCAGGGCTTCCTCGACAGGGGTTCCGACGGCAAGTGGAGGTTGTCCCCGAAGGCCATGCGCCAGTTGGGCAGGGCGGCGCTTCGCGATGTGGCCCAACAACTTTCCGGGCGCCATGGCGAGCGGGATACCCGCCGCGCGGGGGCGGCCGGCGAGTTGACCGGAGCCACCCGGCCGTGGGAGTTCGGCGACACCGAACCCTGGAACGTCACCCGCACGATCACCAACGCGGTGTTGCGGCGTGCCGCCGGCGCCGGCAGGCGGGAGCACAGCGACCCGGGGACCAGAACACCCGATGCCGCACTACGCATCGCCGTCGACGACGTCGAAATATCCGAAACCGAGACCCGCACCCAAGCCGCGGTCGCTCTGCTGGTCGACAATTCTTTGTCCATGGTGATGGAGAACCGCTGGCTGCCCATGAAGCGCACAGCGTTGGCGCTCAACCATCTGGTGAGCACCCGGTTCCGTTCGGACGCCCTGCAGATAATCGCCTTCGGCCGCTACGCGCGCACCGTGACCGCTGCCGAGCTGACCGGTCTGGAAGGCGTCTATGAGCAGGGCACGAACCTCCATCACGCGTTGGCGTTGGCAGGTCGGCATCTGCGACGGCACTCCAGTGCACAGCCCGTGGTCCTGGTCGTGACCGACGGCGAACCCACCGCCCACCTGGAGTCCTTCGACGGGGCGCGATCTCCGGCGGTGTTCTTTGACTACCCGCCGCACCCGCGGACCGTCGCCCACACCGTGCGCGGTTTCGATGAGATCGCCCGCCTCGGGGCTCAAGTCACCATCTTTCGGCTCGGCGACGATCCCGGACTGGCCCGGTTCATCGACCAGGTGGCACGCCGGGTGGAGGGCAGGGTCGTGGTTCCCGACCTGGACGGGTTGGGTGCAGCGGTGGTGGGGGACTACCTGCGGTCCCGTCGTCGCCGCGGCTGAGCCAGCGGCGCCCGGCGCGTGTGAGATTGCTCATCGTCCGTTATCTGCCGGTTACCCTGTGGTGGGCCGATGGTTGTGCCTACGGCGGCGTTTGCTGGCGGCTAATGGCTCAAATCCGGGACGTCCACGTTCACCGAAAGCGAATGCCGGACACTGGCAAACAAATTGACCGGGCGGCAAGGCTGAGAGCGCGATGAGAAATGGCCTAGCCTGGGCTGATGGGTGCCAGCAAACAAAGTTAGCTTGGCGGAAAAAGCCCGTTCACAGCCTGACCTGCGGAGGGGTGGCCAGTTGGACGCGCGTCAATTTCGGCCGTTCGATTTGCCTGGCGGCAAACATCCCCGTAATATCAGAGTGGTCATCTTAGGATGGCTGTCAGCAAACTATGACCCGCTGAGCTGGCGGGCCGAAACCTAAGGACGATCATGGCGACTCGTACGAAGCCCCTCATTTCGGCGGCTGCGCTGGCCAGCGCTGCAGCCGTTGCCGTCGTTTCGCCGGGCGTGGCGCCCAGCCTCAACCTGCCGGCGCCGCCCGCCCTCTCGAAGGCCGCCTACCAGCTCACCAACATCTCCGACGTGCTGTCGATCCCCGCGGTGACCTGGACCGACCTGCTATTCGGCAACACCGCCTGGGGCGGCGTCCTCGGCGTCGAGAACTACGGTCCTGACTGGGCCGAACCCCAGGCCGCTTTCGGCCAGTACGGGTACGTCAACCCGTGGGCCGCCTTCTGCGACAACGGCTGCGACCAGTCCGGCATCGGTGGTATGACCTACCTCTTCTTCGACGCCCTGATCAACGGCAACGGGGAAGGCTTCGAAAACTCCGACGAGTGGAAGATCGGGTTCGTCAACTACCTGTTCGAGCCGAACGCCGTGTTCCAGCTCGGCAGCGGCTCATCGCCCAGCCTCCAGTACGTCAACCTCGGCCTGAGCGCCGCGGCGTGGTACGCCCTGCAGGGAACGGTAGGCCGGCTTGTCCCATCACTTTCGGTTCCCCTCGCCTCGGCATTCTGGGGCCCGAACAACGTTCCGGTCTTCTACAACTTCTTCCTCTCGATCGCCGCGGTGACGATCGGCGCTGTTCCCCTCGTCGGTCCGGTGATCGGTAACAGCATCCTGGCCTACCTCGGCGACCTATCGCTCGAGCAGGGCACACTGGACACCTACCAGTACGGCTTCTCGGGCGCACTGAACTACTGGGTCGACCTCGCGACCGGCGCTGTGCCGTGGCCCACCAAGGTCCCGTGGTACAAGATCGATGTGGCGCCGGAGTCTGCGGCCACCCTGGCCGCGGCGACCGTGGAAACCGAAACCGCCGCCGAGTCGGTCGCGAACGTGACCCCGGCTGTCGAGGCTGTCGAGAACACACCCGCGGCCGAGGTCGTGGAGGGTACCCCGGCGGCCGAGGCCCCGGAGAGCACTCCCGCCGCTGAGGTCGTGGAGAGCACTCCTGCCGCTGAGGTCGTGGAGAGCACCCCGGCGGTCGACGTTCCGGCCAGCACTCCGGCGGTTGATGCCCCGGCCGAGCCGGCCGTTGACCTCCCGGCCGCTGAGGTCGCAGTCGACGCCCCGGCGGCGGCTCCGGCCGCGCCCAAGCGGCCGCGCCCGGTCCGCGACGCGGTGGAGAACGTCGGCAAGCAGATCAGCGCGGCGATCGCCAACGCGAAGGCCGCCAAGGCTGAGCGGGTCGAGGCCCGCAAGGCCAAGGCTGGCGCAGCCAGCGCCGAGTAATTTCTGTTAAACACACCGGCCCCCTCCGCTAGGAGGGGGCCGATGTGTTTGCGGGTCGGTTTCCGGGATCAGTCCGCGCCGGCGCTGCGCTTGCGGCGTTTGATGCCGACGCCACCCCACAGCGAGAAGCCCCTGATCGTCACCTTCGGAGCCCCCGGCGTCCCGGCACCCTCGACCTTCTGGTCGAAGCCGCCCATGACGCCGTGGCCCTTGACGTCCACGTTGACCTCGGGCGGCACCACGATGGTTTGCCCGCCAAGGATTGAGTAGGCGTGGATCTCGACGTCCGGTGACGTGAAGTCGGCGTAGCGCAGGTCAACGACGCCACCACCGAAGAGCGTGAATGTCGTCATCCGGCCCGGAATGTTCCAGCGGCCGCGCCGCTCGAATCCGCTCAGGATCGCCAGCAGCATCGTCGACGGCGCCGGCCTGCTCTTACGGCGCCGGTATTCCAGTGCCTCGGGCAAGTCGTACGTCAGTCGCTCAAGTTGGTCGTAAGTCGCGGCAGAGTACGCCTTCGTCAACCGGGTCTCGTACTCATCCAGACTCAACCGACCATTGGACGCGGCTTCGGAGAGCAACTGCGCGACCTGGATGCGGTCATCGCCGGAGGCCTGCGCGGACGAATCCCGGGCCGGGAGATTGCTCTTGCTCATGACCCCCTGAGCGTACGACCCGTCAACCCGCGCGCAAAAGACAGTTCACCGAACCGTCATCGGTCGGCCACCGCGGTGGCCGTCATCGGGGGTCGCCGATCAGTACGACCGCGGCAGGCCCAGCGAAGTCTGGGCGACGAAGTTGAGGATCATCTCCCGGCTGACCGGGGCGATCCGGGCCAGTCGTGAGCCGACCAGCATCGAGGCAACCCCGTACTCCTGGGACAGGCCGTTGCCGCCCATCGACTGCACCGCCTGGTCCACCGCCCGGGTGGAGGCCTCGCCCGCGGCGTACTTGGCCATGTTGGCGGCTTCGGCGGCCCCCATGTCGTCCCCTGCGTCGTAGAGGCTGGCGGCCTTCTGCATCATCAGCTTCGCCAACTCCAATTCGATGTGATTCTGCGCCAACGGATGTGCGATGCCTTGGTGCGCGCCGATCGGCGTCTTCCACACCTGTCGGGTCTTGACGTAATCGCAGGCCTTCTCCAACGCCAACCGGCCCATGCCCACAGCGCTGGCCGCCCCCATGATCCGTTCCGGATTGAGGCCGGCGAAAAGTTGCGCGATCGCGGCGTCCTCGGCGCCGACCAGTGCGTCGGCCGGTAGCCGCACCTCGTCGATGAACACCTGGAACTGGCTTTCCGGCATGGTCAGTTCCATCGGGATCTTGGTGAACGTCAGCCCGGGTGCGTCGGTCGGGACGATGAAGAGCGCCGGACGCAGGTTGCCGGTTCTGGCGTCCTCGGTGCGGCCTACGACCAGCACGGCTTGGGCCTGATCCAGCCCCGAGATCCACACCTTCTGGCCGGACAGAATCCAGTCGCTGCCGTCACGGCGGGCGGTGGTGGTGATGCGGTGAGAATTTGATCCGGCGTCGGGCTCGGTGATGGCGAAAGCCATGGTGATCGAGCCGTCGGCGATGCCGGGAACCCAGCGCCTCTTCTGCTCGTCGGTGCCGAACTTGGCGATGATGGTGCCGTTGATGGCGGGGGAGACCACCATCATCAGCAGTGGGCAGCCACCGGCGGAGAGCTCCTCCATCACCAATGCGAGCTCGTACATGCCGGCTCCGCCACCGCCGTACTCCTCGGGCAGGTTCACGCCGATGAAGCCGAGCTGGCCCGCCTCGCGCCACAATTCGTCGGTGTGTCCGCCGCTGCGGGCCCGTTCGAGGTAGTACTCCGGACCGTAGTTGGCGGCCAGCGCGGCGACCGATTTGCGCAACGCCTGACGCTCGGAGCTTTCGATGAAATCGGTCATGGTTCTTCTTCTCCTTCGACTCGAGCTAGAACGGCGCCGACTTCGACCTGCTGGCCGACCACGACGTCGAGTTGGGTCACTACGCCGTCAGTCGGGGCGGTGATGGTGTGCTCCATTTTCATCGCCTCTAACCAGACCAACGGCTGTCCTGCGGTCACCGTGTCGCCGAGGGTTGCGCCCAGCCGGATCACCGCACCCGGCATCGGGGCCAGTAAGGACCCCTCGGCCACCGTCGACGCCGGCTCGGGGAAACGCGGGACTGCCACCAACGCCACCGGCCCGCGCGGGGAGTCCAGGTAGACCTCGTCGCCGTAGCGGGCCACGCTGAACGCGGTGGCGACCCCGTCGCAGGCCAGAACCACTTCGGTCGGAGTGGCCGACTCCACTTCGACAGTCTGGTCGTCGGGCAGCACCACGCCCTCGCGGGTGAAGCGGTAGGCGACGCGATGTTCGGTCCCGTCGCCGTCGCGGAAGGACTTGTGCTGGTTGCCCGAAACCACGTTGCGCCAGCCACTCGGTACCGCAGCCAGCACCCGAGCGGTCGTCCGGTTCTCGCCAGCCTCGGCCAGACAGGCGGCGATTGCGGCGAGTCGGACGGTCTTTGCGTCGGCCAGGGGCGTGGCCAGTTCCGACAGCCCGTGGGTGTCAAAGAAGGCCGTGTCGGTGTCACCCGCCAGGAACGCGGGGTGCCGGAGGACATTGACCAACAGATCACGGTTGCTCCGCAGGCCGTGCAGGCGTGTACGGGCAAGTCCGTCCGCCAGCACCTGTGCGGCGCGGGACCGCGTCGGTGCACGGGAGACGACCTTGGCCAACATCGGGTCGTAGTAGATGGACACCACCGAGCCGTCGACGACGCCGGAGTCCAGTCGGATGCCGGTGGACGGCAGTGGCCCGAATCGGCTCGACGCGCCCGGTACGTCGAAGTGGTGGATCCGACCGGCCTGCGGTTGCCAGGCCTGGGCGGGGTCTTCGGCGTAAAGCCGGGCTTCGATGGAATGCCCTGCGGTGGTGGGCGGTTCGGCCGGGAGCACATCCCCGTCGGCCACCGCGATCTGAAGTTCCACCAGGTCCAGACCGGTGGTCAGTTCGGTCACCGGATGCTCCACCTGCAGGCGGGTATTCATCTCCAGGAAGTAGAACTCGCCCGCCTCGTCGGCGAGGAATTCGACAGTCCCCGCACCGGTGTAACCGATTGACGTTGCTGCCATTCGGGCCGCCGCGAACAGCCGGCCGCGCATACCCGCGATGCGTTCGACCAGTGGTGAGGGGGCCTCCTCGATGATCTTCTGGTGACGGCGCTGAATCGAGCACTCCCGTTCGCCGACCGCCCACACGGTGCCGTGCCGGTCGGCCATCACCTGAACCTCGATGTGTCGGCCCCGCGGCAGGAATCGCTCGCAGAACACGGTGGCATCGCCGAACGCCGAGCGCGCTTCGCGTTGGGCGGCTTTGACCGCCGTGGCGAGGTCGCCGATGTTCTCGACCACCCGCATGCCGCGACCGCCACCGCCGGCCGACGCCTTCACCAGGACGGGTAGCTGGTCGGACTGCACGCTGCCCGGTTCCAACTCGGCGAGGACCGGAACACCGGCCGCCGCCATCATCTTCTTCGCCTCGATCTTGGAGCCCATCGCGGTCACCGCGGCAGCGGGTGGACCGATCCAGGTGAGTCCGGCGTCGACAACCGCCATCGCGAAACCGGCGTTCTCCGAGAGGAACCCGTAACCAGGATGGACGGCGTCGGCACCGGCCACCCGGGCGGCGTCCAACAGTGCGTCGATATCGAGGTAGCTGTCGATCCTGACCCGCGCGTCGGCCTCGGTGACATGCGGCGAATCCGCGTCATGCTCGGTGTATACCGCGACGGTCTCGATACCCAGGCGACGGCAAGTGGCGAACACCCGGCGGGCGATCTCTCCCCGGTTTGCAACCAGGATCCGCGTTATCACTGCTGCCCTCTGCTCTTCGCGCAAGCGCTCATCGCTGTCCTCTGCTCTTCGCGCAAGCGCTCATCGCTGCCCCCTCACATCCGGAAGACGCCGAACTTCGACGTCCCCTCGATCGGGCCGTTGGCGATGGCGGACAGACAGATTCCCAGCACCGTGCGGGTGTCCCGGGGGTCGATGACGCCGTCGTCGTACAGGCGCCCGGACAGGAAGATGGGCAGTGACTCGGCCTCGATCTGGGCCTCGACCGCGGCGCGCAGTGCGGCGTCGGCGTTCTCGTCGACGGTCTGCCCGCGGGCCTGGGCGGCGGCGCGGTTGACGATGGACAGCACGCCGGCCAACTGTGCTCCGCCCATCACCGCCGATTTGGCGCTGGGCCAGGCGAACAGGAAGCGCGGGTCGTAAGCCCGACCGCACATGCCGTAGTGACCCGCTCCATAGGAGGCGCCGATGAGCAGCGAGATGTGGGGTACCGTTGAGTTGGACACGGCATTGATCATCATCGCGCCGTGCTTGATCATCCCGCCTTCCTCATAGGCCTTACCCACCATGTAGCCGGTGGTGTTGTGCAGGAAGAGCAATGGCGTATTCGCTTGATTGGCGAGTTGGATGAACTGTGTTGCCTTCTGGGATTCCTCGCTGAAAAGCACACCCCGGGCGTTGGCCAGGATTCCCACCGGATAGCCGTGCACGCTGGCCCAACCGGTGACCAGCGAGGCGCCGTAAAGCGGCTTGAACTCGTCGAAGTCGGAACCGTCGACC
>CAZRFC010000162.1:0-9248 GCA_964598975.1 uncultured Mycobacterium sp.
CCGTCGGAGTGCAGCATCGGCTGCTGGCACGGGAAGGCCAGGCCGACAGCCCAGTCCATCAGCACCGGGTCGGTCGAACCGACGTACTCCTGGATGGTGCGCAGTTCTGGCACCCGCGGCGGGGTGACGGCCACCCAATCGCCGAGCGACAGCGACTTGTCTTCGGCCACAATGCGAACCGCGGTCGCGTCGGAAGGGATCTGCGCCCGGTCGAACCGCAGATTGCGCCAGGACGGCGCCGGCCCCAGGTCGTAGGGCTCGACCCGGCCCGCCGCCTGGAGGGTGCCGTCGGGCCCCGGCCTGCCGTACTCCAACTCCACGGTCTGGCCGTCGGTGTGTGCATTGAGCACGCTGTTGCCCGCGATGGTTCCGGCCGCGGTCACCACCACCAGAGGATGGGCGTCGTCCTTGGGCGGTAACTGGTACCAGGCTGACGTCAGCAGGCTCTCCTGCTGGCCGGTGTCGACATAGCTGCCGGCCACCGGAACCCGGGCCGGGTCGAGTTGGTATGGCAGCGGCACCGTCGACCCGTTGACCCCCGGCTTGGTGAGCTTGAACGGTCCTTCCCAGTCGACGTCGATCCCCGGTGTCGGGTTGTTCACCCGAATCGCTTCGGCGACGATCTTGTCGGCGACTCCGTTGGCGCTGAAGCCGACCGGCTTGTCCCCGCCCAGGGCGCCCAGCTTGCCGTAATTGCCCGGCAGCGGTGTCAGGAAGCCCGCGTTGGCATCCGGTTCGACGAGGACGTCGTCAGCCAGCCCGCAGCCGCCCGCCAGCGCCCGCACGTTGGCCCACCCGTTGGAGTACGTCGGGTACTGACGGATGATCCCGGCCACCATCGAGGCGATGAACACCAGAACCATGAATCCCGCCGCGACCGGTATCGGCGCCGCGGTGATCGCTCGGGTGAACCAGCCCTCGCCCAGGCGGGAGGTCATGTGCAGCCAAGCGGTGTAGAGCGCCGCCAGGACGAACAGGCCCAAAAACATTGCGCTGACGGTGATCCCGCCGAACTTCGGCATCGAGTTGTTGAACGGGACCCCGAAGCTCGAGACGTACCACCAGCCGTTGGTGGTGGCGAAGGTCAGTGCGAGGAAGAACAGCACCGCGGTGACGACCGTCATCCGGTTACGCGACCAGCGCAGGACCGAACGCGACACCAGAACCGTCGCCAACGCCGCCACCGCGGCCCCGACGGCGGCGAACAGCCCGAAGTGGTGCACCCACTTGGTGGGGGTGAACATCAGGGTGAACATCGTCGCGAAGATGACGCCCATCAACCGCCAGGCCGGACCGCGGGCCACCCCGGGAACCCGCTTGCGCCGCAACATGATGAACATCGAAAGGAACAGCGACAGTGCGGTGATCAGGAAGCCGAAGCGACGCGACAGCGATCCGTCGACGGTCGGCAGGATCAGGTAGTAGTAGCGCAGGTTCTCGGTGTACCACTCCTGGCTCGGCCCGATATCGGTGCGGATCCGGGTGGCCTCCAGCACGGTGGCCAGGGTCTGGTCGGCGAAGACCACTGTCAGGATGACGGTGCCCGCCGCGAGCAGGGGGGCCACCAGGGGCCAGGTCCCCACCACGGCGCGGCGGCGCATCAGGATTCGCAGGATCGGCCGGCCGCCGGCGATCAGGGCGGCGACTGCGATGAGTCCGGTCGGCTGGATGCCCAGGGTGAACGCGGCGGTGATGATCGCCAGCGCGAACGGCGTGAGACGCCCGGAGGTGATCGCCCGTTCGATGAGCACGTAGGTGATCAGCGCGCCGGTGGTGATCTGTCCCTCCGGGCGCAGGCCGTTGTCGAACGGCATCCAGGCGGCCAGCAGCACCAGTCCGGCCGCCCACAGCGCGGGCCGACTGGCCGCCACGGCGGGACCGAGTCGGGGGAGCACCTCGCGGGACAGCAGCAGCCAGCAGATCAGCGCACAGACCAAGTCCGGCAACCGCATCCAGATGCTCGCGGTGCTGACGTGGGTCATCAGCGCCAGCACGTTGTAGTACCAGCCGAACGGGTCCTCGGGGACGCCGAACCAGCGGAAGTAGTTCGACATGTAGCCGGCGCGTTCGGCCACCCTGGCCATGCCGAGGATGTAGCCGTCATCGGATGAGTTGGCACCGATCACGTACCAGACCAGGAAGGTCAGCACCACCGTGACGTCGACCGAGGTGAACGTTCGCCAACGGGACGGGATCAGCCGGTGCATGCGGTGCCCGTCGAGCCGGTCCAGACGCCACAGCGCCACCACCGCAACCACCGTCGAGGCCATCGCCAGCAGCATCGCGGCGAGCTTGAGCGCCGTAGGGCGGGTGGTGAACCGCGTGTCGATGGTGGCCGAGACGTTCAGCCCGGGCGGGGCAGGTCCGGTCAGATCGGTGAACACCCCGACCAGGCCCGGCCGCAGGTTCGGATCTTTGAAACCGCTTCGCAGATAGTCGTATCCGGTCTGCGGGGAGTCCTCGTCCTGCTCGGTCTCATCGGTGTTCGGCGGCACTCCGATGAACTGCGCGAAGGTGCCCTCTTCGGTCGAGTTGATCTTGATGCGCTGGCAGCCCGGCGCCTCCACCTTTTCCCGCGGGACGCTCGCGACCACCACGTTGCGGTCGGTGACGTTGACCCGTTCGGCATCGACGGTCACGAACATCGAGTTCAGGCTTGCGTCCTTGGCCTTTCGGGGGGCCAGGCCGAACACCATCCCCCCCTTGGGCGGCATCGACCGGATCACCTCGCAGGGCACGGTCGCCGACATCGACACCGGGGTCAGCGAGATCAACGGCGCCGTAACGTTATTGAGCTGGCCGTTCTGCGGCCAACTGAGGTTGGCGGTGGTCTGAACGACCGGCAGCAGCGGCGTAAGAATCGCCAGGACGAAGCCCAGCAGGCCCGCCACGGTCGCCACGATCCGGGTGGCCTTCACCTCGTCGGCGTTGGTCCGGGCGTTGTCGATGAGGACTTGTGTCATGACGCTGTCCGATTCACGTAGGGGCCCCCGTCACGGTAGGGCCCTGATCGGTCCGTTGCGGCTCCACCCGTACACCGGTTTCGAGCCCTCTTCGACGACGGCGTTGGGCGCCTGGGATGCGGGTACCCGGCGGATGTAGCGCTCGATCTCGCCCCAGTCGCGGTAGTAGTCGTCGCGCAGGTACGTGGGCACCGTGGTGGTACTCAGCAGCGCCTGGATGAACAGGAAGGGTCCACCGGAGCGTGCTGACTGCCACATGTTGGAGGACACCACCACCTGCTTGAGATTGGGCCGGATCCGGTACTCCGGGACCTCGGCGATGCCCAGATGCTCGGAAAACGGTCGCTGGCACGGGAAGTGCGCCGCGCTGGCGATATCCATCAGCACCGGGGTCTGGTCGCCCAGGAACTCACTGGCGGTCTGCAGGATGGGTGCCCGCGGGGGTGTGAAGCCGAACCACTGTTCGCTGGACAGGTTCGGATCATCGGCGACGATACGTGCGACGTTGGCCTCCGGCGGCGCATCCTTGAGCTCGAAACGCAGGTTGCGCCAGGCCAATTGCTCCTGGGTGTCGATCGGATAGACCTTGTCGAGGGCCTTGAAGGTGCCGTCGGCCTGACGGATTCCCCATTGCAGTTTCAGCGACTGCCCGTAGTGGAATTCGCCTTCTTGGTCGTAGTACCAGATCGCGCCGGCGGCGGCGACGGTCACCAACGGGCGGTCGGCGCTGCGGGGCGGCAACTCGTACCACGCGGAGGTGGCCTTCGCGGCCAGGGTGTTCTCCTTGTAGCTACCCATCACCGGGGTGGTCTTGGGGTCGAGGCCGAAAGGCAGGAACACCTTCGACCCGTTGACGCCGACCGGGCCGTAGCCGCCGCCGGTACCGCCGGAGAACCCGATGCCGACCACCGCCTTGTTCGGTGAGCCGTCGGAGTTCACCGTGCCGGGGTTGGCGACGAACGGCGCCACCGGGTCGAGGTTGTCACTGATTCCGTTGGGGGTGAACCCGATCGGGTTCTCTCCGCCGAGCGGGCCGTACTTCCCCCAGCGCTGCCCGGGGGCCGGCTGGAGCATTCCGGCGTTGGTGTCGGCCTCGACCAGCACCTCGTCGGCCATCGCGCAGCTGTTCTTCGACAGCCCGGACGCCAGCGCCGCCAGGTTCGCCTTCCCGTTGGTGTAGGCGGGGTAGCGCTGGACGAAGCCCTTGGCCATGGACCCGACCGCCAGCAGCACCATGATCACCGAGACGATCAGCAGTGGGGTCGAGGCCAGCACCCGGTTGCGGCGGGTGTCCTTCACCTCGGTGTGGCCGGCGTAGTCGATCCGGAAGTGCAGCCAGCCCGCGATCAGTGCCGTGATCAGCGCCAATGCCAGGAACATCGACGTCACCGGCTGGTGCAGCAGGACCGGTTGCCGGTCGTACCACGGCACCCCGTAGTTGCCGACGTAGAACCACCCGTTGATCCCCGACGTCGCCCACGCCACGACGAACAGCAACGCGGTCACGTACAGGGCCAGGTTCCGGCGGCTGTGCAGACCCACGGTGGAGAAGGCGAATGCCGTCACCCCCCCGAGGGCCGCGGCCAACCCGGCGAACGCCCCGAACTGGACCGCCCATTTGGTGGGGGTGAAGGTCAGCAGCAGCAGCCCGAGTGCGGTGCTGCCGATCAGCCGCCACAGCGGCCCGTGGGCCAGTCCCGGCACCCGGCCTTTGCGCAGCAGCATCACGAGCATGGCGAACATGCACAGCAGCATCACCAGCACGGCGAACCGGCGGGTCAGTGATGCCTCGACCTGCTCTTCGACGGTCAGGAAGTAGTAGCGCAGGAAATCCTGGTACCACGAGATCGTCGGCCCGACAACGTATTTGATGCGGACCGACTCGGCGACTCCAGCCAGCGTCTGGTCGCGAAACACCACCACGAAGAACACCGAGAGGGAGGCGAGGATCGCCGCCAGCGGGGCGAGCGCCCCGTCCCGGGGCCGGCGGATACCGATGATTCGGGCGATGGCCCGGGCGCCCACCAGCAGCGGCGCCACTGCCATCAAGCCCTGCGGAGCCAACGTCACGCAGAACACCGCGACGATGATGGCCAGCGCGGTGGGGGCCAGCCGCCGGGTGGCCACCGTGCGCTCCACGAGCATCCACACCGCCAGGGCGCCGAAGGCGATCAGCGGCTCGGGCCGAAGGCCGTTGTTGAACGGCAGCCAGGCGGCGAGGAAGACCGCGCCCGCGGTGGCCACCGCCACCCGGTTGCCGGCCAGGCTGCTCCGGCCGGATCCCAGTCTCGGCAGCACGGCGTGGCTGAGGATCAGCCAGCTGCCGATGGCGGCCGCGGTGGCGGGCACCCGCATCCAGACGCTGGCGGCGCTGACCGAGGCCAGTTGTGCGAGCAGCGACTGGTACCAGTCGAAAGGCGCCTCGGTGGCACCGAAGAAGCGGAAGTAGTTGGCGGTGTAGCCGGCCTCGCCGGATATCCGGGCGATGGTCACGTTGTAGCCGTCGTCGGAGGAGATCGCCCCGATGACATGCCACACCAACAGGGTGCCGATCACGCCGACGTCGGTCGGCCAGTGCCGCCATAGTCGGCGCCGGGCAGCTCCCCGAATGTTCGCAATCCGGCGTGCGCCCCATCCGCGGTCCAGGACCGCCAGGGCCGCGATCGACGCGATGACGCAGAGGATCCCGGTCACCATGACGGCCAGCTTGAGAGCAGTGGGCCGGGTGATGAACCGGGTGTCGACGTCGATCCGGGCGGACAAGCCCGGCTGTGGCGGCACCTTCAGATCGGTGAAAACGCCGGTGACTTGCGGCTTCTTATCGGGTCCCAGGGTGCCCGTCGCACCCGGAATGCCGACGAAGTCTGCGCCCACCGCGCCCGGGTTTGCCCAGACCCGCAGGGTGCTGCACGCCCCCGACGCCACTGCGGCGCGCGGGGCCACCGCGGCCACCGTGTCGCGGAAGGCGACGAACACAGAGTCGTTGTTGGCCCGCACAAACAGGCCGTTGCGGGCCGCGTCGATGCCATCGGCGGGGTTGGTGGAAAACAGCACACCACCGCTGGGCGGCAGAGTGCCGAGGACCGTGCACGGGATCGACACGTCGAGGGCCTCCGGCGCGCCGGAGACCAGTGGTGCGGTGATGTCGCCGACGGGCCCCTGCGGCCACAGGATCGTGGCCGTGGTCTGTTTGACCGGCAGTAGCGGGGTCAATCCGCACAGCAGGATGCCGGCCAGTCCGGCGAGGACGGCGACGAGACGGGCTCTCCGGTTGGATTGCACTCGCTCGCTGGGCACGAGCGTCGATGTTAGGCGAACCCACACCGGCTTCCCCCGCGAGCAGACGCAAAGTCGCACAAATTGGCCTCCAAAAGTGCGATTTTGCGTCTGCTCGCGCGGGAGGGGGTGCGCGGGAGGGGGGTGCGCGGGAGGGGGGTGCGCGGGAGGGGGCTTAGGTCGGGCGTAGCGGGGCGGGGCTCCACAACCCGCTGCGGGTGGCGGTCCCCAACTCGAGCCGGGCCGGCGTCGCGTCCGGATAGAACAGCGTGAGCCGCTGCAGGGCCCCCCAGTCCCGGAACCAGTCGTTCTTCAAGTAGGTGGGCACGGTGGCGGCGCGGAACAGCAGCTCACTGATCCCCAGCGGGCCGCCGCCGATGTTGTCCATCACCGGGGAGTTGGAGTCGGCGCCGAACCGGTCCGGCAGGATCCGCCACTTCGGCACCTCGGTGACGCCGTTGGCGTGCCCGAACGGCCGCTGGCAGGGGAACGCCAGGCCGACCAGCCAGTCCAACAGCACCGGGTCCTGGTTTCCGACGACCTGCTCGAGGGTGCGCAGCTTGGGGATGCGCGGCGGGGTGACGGCGATCCAGTGCTGGGGTGCCAGGTCGTCGTCGACGGCGACCACCCGGACCAGGGTGGCGTCGCGGGGGATCGCGGACAGCGGTGCGCGCAGGTTGCGCCAGGCCGGCACCGGACCGATATCGGCGAAGCCCATCGAACCGCCGGGCTTGCCCTCCTCGGCCTGCTGCTCGGTGGCCCACTGGATGGTGACCTCGTCCTGGTCGAACCGGCCGGCGGCCGAGATCACCAGCAGCGGCGCGGAGTCGTCGCCGACGGTGTCACGCGGTGGCAGCCGGTACCAGGCCGAGCGCAGCCGGGCCGGCTGCTGGACACCGGAGCGCCAACTGCCCAGCACCGGGGTGTCGGCCGGGTCGAGCCCGTAGGGCAGAGTGGCGCGCGAGCCGTTGACGCCGGTCGTCGCACTCAGTCCGGTGGCGCCGCTTCCGGCCGCATCGGTCTCCTCGTCGACGAAGTTGCCGCTCTCCGGCGGCTCCTTGACCGGGTCCGCCGAGACGTCGGCGGGTATGCCGTTGGGGGAGAAGCCTTCGGCGGTAAGTGAACCCAGCGCGTCGCGCACCGGCACGTCGACCGGTTGCAGCATCCCGATGTTCGCGTCGGGTTCGACCAGCACGTCGTCGGCCAGGCCGCAGGTCTTGCCGGTCAGGGCCTGCAGGTTGGATCTGCCGACCGACCAGGCCGGGTATTGGCTGACCATGCCCAGGGTCAGCGACGCCACCTCGAAGACGACCAGCAGCCAGGCCACCACGGCCAGCGGCGAGCCGGTCAATCGGGCCCACCGGCGAGGCGCCCGACCGGTTTCGGGGCGCCCCGAGAAGTGGAACCAGGCGGCCGCCACCAGTGCCACCAGCGACAGCCCCAGTAGGACCGTGGTGAATCCCAGCCGCCACTCCGGCATTGAATTCGACCACGGCACACCGAAATTGGAGACGTACCACCAGCCGTTGACGCTGGCGAACGACAGCGCGGTGACGAACAGCGTCGCCGCCGCGAACACCGCCCGGTTTCGCCTCGACCCGAGTACGTGCGGGGTGACGGCGATGGCGGCCAGTGCGCCGACCGATCCGGCCAGTCCGGCGAAGACGCCGAAGTGGTGGGTCCATTTGGTGGGGGTGAGCATCATCGCCAGGAAGGAGATGACGGTGATGCCGATGATGCGCCGGCTCGGCCCGGCCGCGGTACCGGGAATGTGTCCGCGGCGCAACATCATTGCGATCGCCACCGCCAGTGCGACGATGAGTGCCAGCACCGCGAAGCGGCGGGCGATCGATCCGTCCGGGGTGGCCAGGAACAGCCGCTCGTAGCGGATGTGTTCGTCGAACCAACTCAGGCTCGGCCCGACCGCACGCTTGAGCGCGTTGGCCTGGGCCACCGAGGCGAAGGTCTGGTCGCGGAACATCAGGATGAGCGTCACCGTGGTGGCCGCCATGATCGGCGCCAGCAGCGGCAGCAGCCCGAACTGGCGGGAGCGCCGGTGCAGGATGGTCAGCAGCGGACCGATCGCCACCAGAAGAGCGCCGATCGAGGCGATACCGGTCGGCCCGGAGAACAGTGTCAGCGCCCCGAGGATGCAGGCGATCGCGACCGGCAGCAGCCGACTGGTGGCCACCCCGCGCTCGACCGAGCACCAGGTGGCCAGGATGCCCAGCGCGATGATCGGCTCGGGCCGCAGGCCGTTGTTGAGCGGAAGCCAGAACGCCAGGAACATGCCGGCGGCGGTCCAGGCCGCGGCCCGGCTGTGCTTGACAGCGATGCCCAGGCGGGGGATCACCTCCCGGCTGATCAGCCACCAGCAAGCCAGTGCCATCAGCAGGGTGGGCAGCCGCATCCAGATGCTGGCGGTGGAGACGTGCGCCCAGATCGCGAGCAGGTCGTAATACCAGCCGAACGGAGACTCCGGTGTTCCGAACCAGCGGTAGTAGTTGGCCATGTAGCCGGCGTTCTCCGACACCCGCGCCATGGTGAGGATGTAGCCGTCGTCGGAGGTGTTGGCGCCCACGAAGTGCCACCACACCAGCACCGCGATCACCAGGCCATCGAGCGCGTTCAGCGACCACCACCGGGCGGGTAGGAACCGTCGGTGCCGGCTGCCGTCGGCGGTGTCGAGAATGTGCAGGGCCACCAGTGCGGCGACGGTGAGGGCCAGGCCCACCAGCATCGCCGCCATCTTCAGCGGGGTCGGGGCCAGGCTGTAGCGGGTGTCGATGTCCGCCGTAAGGCTCAGGCCCGGCGGCGCGGGTCCGGACAGGTCGGTGAAGACGCCGACGATCTGCGGTCGAAAGTCGTAGCCGCCGCGTTCGCCTTTCAGTGGTGCGCCCGGATCGTCGCTGTCCGGGCCTTTTCTGAGGCCGACGAACTCGCCGGTCACCTTGTCGGCGTGGGCGGTGAAGGTCAGTTTCCGGCAGGCCGGGCTGAGCACCTGGTTCA
>CAZRFC010000163.1:0-9226 GCA_964598975.1 uncultured Mycobacterium sp.
CGCGCCTGCCGCGCCGCCTGCACCCGCATCGCCGCCCGCCCCGGCGGCTGAGCCGGCCGCTCCCGCCGCGCCGCCTGCACCGGCCTGATCGGCGGGGCGCCGCGTCAAGGGCGCTGCTGGCGGCTACCTCGGTTGGCATGCGGTCCAATTCGAGGCCGATTCCGCAGGCGAATTGTTACTTCTGAGCGCTATACCTGAGTGATCTGCTCGGCGTCGGGGTCGGGCATACCGCAAAGGACGGAGTGCTACATGATCATGGACCTGATCTGGATGATCATTTTGGGTCTCATCGTCGGCTGGATAGCGAAGATGATTGTTCCTGGCAGTGCCCATCTCGGATGGTTTTCCACAAGCCTTCTCGGCATTGCCGGCGGTTGGGTAGGCGGAACGTTGGGCAGCCTGATTTTCTCGCCGCATCAGTTCGACATCACTCCACCGATCAAGCATTCGTTCCTCGGTGCATTGGTGGGCGCAGTGATTCTCTTGCTTGTCTACCGCAAGTTTGCGAAGCCCAGCTCCCGGGTCTAACAACCCACTGCCAACCAGCGATCCGCCGGCCCTGTCAGATGGGTCGGCGGGTCGTGTCTAACTACAGCTGGGCAGGATCGGTTGATGGTGTCCTCTATGCGTGCCTGGCGGGTTCAACACCCGGGTCCGATGCGCGGCGGTCCGCTCGAATTCGACGGGCGGGCCGCTGTTCCCGTTCCCGCGGCCGGTGAACTCCTCGTCGCCGTCCGAGCCTGCGGCGTCTGCCGGACCGACCTGCATGTCACCGAAGGTGATCTGGCCGTCCACCGCCCAGCTGTCATCCCCGGGCACGAGGTCGTCGGCGAAGTTGTCGACACCGGTGAGGGTGCGGCAGGTTTCGCGGTTGGTGACCGGGTCGGTATCGCTTGGCTGCGGCATACCTGCGGCCAGTGCGTGTACTGCCGGCGTGGCGACGAGAACCTGTGCCCGCAATCTCGGTACACCGGCTGGGACGCAGACGGTGGTTACGCCGACTTCGCCACGGTGCCGGCCGATTTCGCGCATCGGCTGCCGAAGGGCTACACCGATAGCGAGATCGCCCCGTTGTTGTGTGCCGGCATCATCGGTTATCGCGCGTTTCTGCGGGCGGATCTGCCGTCGGGCGGCAGGCTCGGCCTCTACGGATTCGGCGGCAGCGCCCATATCACCGCCCAGGTGGCGCTGGCTCAGGGGGCGGAAGTGCATGTGATGACCCGTGGGGCGGAGGCCCGGAAGTTGGCATTGGGGCTCGGTGCCGCGTCGGCACAGGGTGCGGACGATCCGCCGCCGGTGAAGCTGGATGCCGCCATCCTGTTCGCTCCGGTCGGCGGCCTCGTGCCGCCGGCGTTGGAGGCGTTGGACCGAGGCGGCACGCTCGCCGTTGCCGGCATCCATCTCAGCGACATACCGGCTCTGAATTATCAGCGGCATCTGTTCCAGGAGCGCCAGATCCGTTCGGTCACCTCGAATACCCGTGCCGACGCGAGGGACTTCCTGGCTTTCGCCGGTCGGCACCGCATCGAGGTCACCACGCCGGAGTATTCGCTGGCCGAGGCAGACCGTGCGTTGACCGACTTGGCGGAGGGAAGAATCGCCGGGGCGGCGGTACTACTGCCCTAGGCAGTGCCGGTCTAACTGGAGAGGTGCCAGACCAACGCTGCGGCCAGTGCGCCCATCCCGTTCAGCGACCAGTGCAGTGCGATCGGGGCGATCAGGCTGCCGCTACGCCGGCGCAGCCAGGTGAAGACGAACCCTGCGGCAGCGGTGGCCAGCACCGCGCCGACGACACCGGCCGCCATACCGAAAAACCCACCCCCGAGGATCCGGGTGAACCCGACGTTGCCCGCGGTCAGGCCGAGTGATGAGGCGATGTGCCACAGGCCGAACAGCAGGGATCCGGCCGCGGCTACCCCCCGAAATCCCCAGGCACGATCGAGGGCACCGTGCAGGACCCCTCGGAAGGCTAGTTCCTCGGGAATAACGGTCTGCAACGGGATGATGACCATCGACGCCACCACCGCACCCGAAACCGTCGCATAACGGTCATTGAGGAACATCGGCCGGGTCCACGGCAGCAGAGCGCCGACGGCTATCACCGTCAGCACCAGTCCGGCCGCCGCTGCGGCGTAACCGGCGCCGGATCGCCAGTGTTCCCGGCCCAAGCCGAGTTCCGACCAGCCCAAGCCCCGGGCGCGCACCAGCATTACCAGGGCGACCGCGGCAACCGGCACCGTGGCGATGCTCGCCCATGAGGTGGTGAAGTGCGCAATCAGGTTGGTGAGCGCCAACACCACCACGACGACGCCTATGTCGACGTAGATCCGGAGGTGATGCAGTGCCGCCAACTGGACCACCGCAGGGTGGTGGTGGGCGGTCGCGACGGCGTGATCAGACATCGCAGCGAATTCTACCTGGGTGAACGGCGGCCAGGGCCGTCGTGTTAGTCACCCGACAAGAAGGAATAAACGACCGGATAGGCTCGGCTCCGGACAATGGGAAGGGCGGCATTGAGCGGAAACGAGCCCCTGCTGGCGGGAATGCGGGTGCTGGACCTGTGTGACGGGGATGCTGACGCGGTCACCCGACTGTTGGCAGATCTCGGTGCGGACGTGATCAAGGTCGAACCACCCGGCGGCAGCGCGGCTCGCACGCAGAAGCCCACTCTCGCGGGGGTGAGCATCCCGTTCGCGTTGCACAACGCCAACAAGCGGGCAGTCGTGCTCGATCCGGCCGCACCGGCCGATCGGCGGATTCTGCTCGACCTCGCCCGGGACGCGGACATCGTCGTCGACAGCGGACGCGCGCACACCTACGGGACGTCGTGCGAGCAGTTGGCCGACCGATTCGGCCATTTGGTCACCATGCTGGTCACCGACTTCGGCAGCACCGGTCCGTTTTCATCCTGGCGGGCCAGCGACCCGGTCTTCTACGCGATGTGTACCGCGCTGTCCCGCTCGGGCCCGGCGGTTGGCACTCCCGTGCTGCCGCCGGAGGGCATCGCCTCGGCGACGGCCGCGGTGCAGGCGGCGTGGGCTTTGCTGGCGGCCTACTACAACCGGTTGCGTTGCGGTGTAGGCGATTTCATCGACTTCGCCCGGTTCGATGCGGTGGTGATGGCACTGGACCCACCATTTGGAACCCAGGGTCAGGCGGCGACCGCGAAGAAGGGCGGCAGCCGCTGGCGTGGCCGACCCCGCAACCAGGATCTTTACCCCATCTTCAGGTGCCGCGACGGGTACGTCCGGATCTGTGTCATGGCACCGCGGCAGTGGCGGGGGATGCGGGCATGGCTCGGCGAGCCCGTGCAGTTCCAGGACCCCCGCTTCGATACCCTCGCCGCCCGGGCCTACGCCTTCGACGAACTCGGCAAGCTGATCGGTGAGCTGTTCGCCGACCGCAGCCGTGACGAATTGGTCGCAGAGGGACAGCGGCACGGCGTTCCGATCGCCGCCGTTCTGACCCCGTCTGAAGCGCTGCATTCCGATCACCTCGATGCCGTCGGTGCGCTGACCGACACCGAACTCGCACCTGGGGTGACGGCTCGGGTGCCCACGGGGTATTGGTCGGTGGACGGCGAGCACATCGGCATCCGCAGCGCGGCACCTGCTGCTGGGACCGACGATCCGGTGTGGCGCGCCGAACGATTCGATCCGGCACCGTCTGCTCCGGTCGGCGGACTCCCGTTACAGGGGCTGCGCATCCTCGATCTCGGCATCATCGTCGCGGGTGGCGAGTTGAGCAGACTCTTCGGCGACCTCGGTGCCGAAATCATCAAGGTCGAGAGCGCGGCCTACCCCGACGGTCTACGACAGAAGCGGGAAAACCAGGCCATCGGTGACTCATTCGCCCGGGCGCACCGCAACCACCTGGGATTTGGATTGGACTTGCGCAGCCCCGAGGGGGCGGAGGTCTTCGCCGAACTGGTTTCGGTTGCCGATGCGCTGTTCGCCAACTTCAAGCCGGGGACACTTGCGGCCCTCGGTTTCGATGAGAAGCGGTTGCGCGATATCAACCCCGCTCTGGTGATCGCGGAGAGCAGCGCCTACGGCGATTCGGGACCGTGGAGCACCCGGATGGGCTACGGGCCGCTGGTCCGTGCGGCCACCGGTGTCACCAGTCTGTGGACCTCGGACCAACCCAATCCCGGTGCACGCCATCCGTTCTACGACGCGACGACGGTCTTCCCCGACCATATCGTCGGGCGGATCACCGCGATCGGCGCACTGGCCGGCCTGATCCGCCGCAAACGTAACGGCGTCGGCGCGCGAATCCACGTGTCACAGGCGGAGGCGGGTATCAATCAGTTAGACACCCGCTTCGTGATGTTCGCGGCGGAGGCCGGCGGCCGCGCGGCCGAGGTCTGCCACGAAGAAACAGTGCATCGGGTGCTGGCCTGCGCCGGGGACGACGAATGGTGCGTGGTCTCGGTGGACGCCGTTGAGTCCGTCGACCCCGCACTGGCCGAGTGGGCGGCCGGACACACACCCGAACAGGTCGCCGAGCGGATGCAGGCCGATGGGGTGTCCGCGGGGCCGATGAACCGGCCGGAGGACGTCTACGACCATCCGCAACTGCGGTGGCGGAATGTCCTGGCGGACATGGCCCATCCGCTGTTCGAGGTCCCATTGCCAGCTGAAACCGGACCTGCGCCGTTCCGGAACATCCCGCACTCGCCGCAGCGGCCTGCCCCACTTCCGGGGGCGGACACCCGATCGGTCTGCCGAGAGGTGCTTGGAATGGACGAGGGGCGGATAGAGCGGTTGATCGATGCCGGGGTGGTGTTCGTCGCGGAGCCACGCCAAGAGGCGGCCAAAGAAGGAGTCCCGCAGTGAATTCGAAGAATCCAGAGCTTTTCATCGACGGGGAGTTCCGTATCGCCGACAAAGCGATTCCGGTCCTTGAGGCCGCGACCGGGGAACTGCTCGGCGACGGTGCCAGCGCCACTGAGGCCGATATCGACGCGGCAGTGGCTGCCGCCCGTGCGGCTCTGCCCGAATGGCGGTCGTCATCACCGGATCACCGTGCGAAGGTGTTGAAGGCATTCGCCGCCGCGCTCCATCAGCGCGCCGCGAGCACCACCGAGTTGGTGACCCGCGAGAACGGAATGCCGATGCGGTTGTCCCGTGGCGCCAATGGACTGTTCCCTGCCGCGTTGCTGAACTACTACGCCACGCTGATCACCGAGACGCCGATCGAGGAGGTGCGGCCCAGCGCTACCGGCCACACGATCGTCCGCCGCGAGGCGGTGGGGGTTGTCGCCGCAATCGTGCCGTGGAACTATCCACAGGCTTTGGCCGCCTTCAAACTCGCCCCCGCTTTGGCCGCCGGGTGCACCGTCGTGCTGAAGGCATCGCCCGAAACTGCGCTGGATGCATTGGTTTTCGCGCAAGCTGCCGCCGAAGCGGGGATGCCGGCCGGTGTGCTGAACGTGGTCCCCGGCGGTACGGATGCCGGCGCACACCTGGTGTCCCATCCGGGGGTCGACAAGGTCAGCTTCACCGGTTCCACCGCCGTCGGCCGTATCATCGGCGAAGTCTGCGGCCGGTTGCTGCGTCCGGTCACCCTGGAACTCGGTGGTAAGTCCGCCGCTGTCATCCTCGACGATGCCGACCTCGACCTCACCATGAAGGGTCTGAAGTCGGTGTCACTGATCAACAACGGCCAGACTTGCTTCCTGGGTTCCCGGATTCTGGCGCCGCGCTCTCGGTACGGCGAAGTCGTTGACGCCCTGGCCGACCTGGTCAATGGGCTCACCGTCGGCAACCCCCTGGATATGGAAACCGACATCGGTCCGGTGGTCAGTGCGCGTCAGCGGGAACGAGTGCTGGACTACATCCAGGACGGCAAGAGCACTGGTGCGAAACTCGTTGCGGGCGGCAATGTTCCGAAGGATCAGCCACGCGGCTGGTTCGTCGAGCCGACGGTGTTCGCCGACGTCGACAACGCCTCACGGATCGCCCAGGAGGAAATCTTCGGCCCTGTGCTTGCCGTGATTCCCTACGACACCGACCAGCAGGCCATTGCGATCGCCAATGACAGCGAGTTCGGGCTGGCCGGGACGGTGTGGTCGACCGACACCGCTCGCGCCACCGAGGTTGCGCGCGAAATCCACACCGGGACGGTCGGCATCAACGACTACCAACTCGATATGGGCGCGCCCTTTGGCGGTGTCAAGGCCAGCGGCATCGGCCGCGAGCTTGGCCCGGAGGGACTGGACGAGTTCTTCGCGCTGAAGTCGATCTACCGGGTTGGCCCCGCCGACAGCTGAGTGGCCGGATCAGCCCGGCCCCCCGGGTCCGGGCATGCCGGGACCGGGCATTTCCGGACTGGGCATCCGTGGCTCTTCAGTGGGACTCGGGCTCTCGGGCGTCATCTCGCCACCGGTGTCGGCCGGGGATTCAGTTGGCATCATCGGTGTAGTGCCTGTCGGACTGGGCATCATCGGCGAGGTGGTGTACTCCCTGGTAGTGGTCTGGGTGGTCTCCGTGGTGGTCGTTTCCCTGTTCGATTCGCTGGTGTTGCCGCAGCCCGCAAGCAGAATCGCGGCGCCGCCGATTGCGGCCAACGTTATTTTCGGTCCAGCCTTCATCCGCACACTCTCTTTCGTCTCTGCCCGGGCTTTCGAACCCTGTCGGCACCGTCCCGATACCCACGCCCAGAGTGGCGAAACGGAAACCTGGGCGGGGATTTCTGCGAATCGCCGCCCAGGCTTCCGTTTCAGGCCAGGGACAGGAAAGGGTGCGGTTAGTCGCGGGCGAACGCCGCGGCCGCTTCCTTCTCCAGATCCAGATACTGCTCTTCGCTGATGTCGATGCCGACGCCGAGGATCTTGCCGCCTTTGAACGGGAAGCCCGGCGGGTAGGACCGACTGACCGGGTCGGCGCTGTCGAAGCCGACGCACAGTCCGTCCCCGGACAGTGTGAACTTGCCGACCTGGGCGCGCATCGGCCCCTCCGCGACAACCTTGTCATCGACGTAGAGCTTGGCGGTTCCGGTGGACTCGCCGTGCTCGCCGGCGCCCTCGCGGACGAATTCCACGCCGAGAGTGTGGTTTCCGGGCTCCAGCTTGTCCGAGGTGAAGGTCTGTTCCGGCTTGATGCCGAGGAAGTTGTAGACGTAGTTCAGCTTGCCGTCCTTCACGAACAACGTGTGTCCGCCGAACCGGGACCCGTGCGCGAAGATCACGCCCTCGGTGTCCGGTGTCACTTCCACGTCGGCCAGGATCTTGTAGGACCGGCCACGCACGTTGACCGCCGCGCCCTCCGGCACCGGCGCGGTGTCCGGGTAGTAGATGTAGCGGGTCCGCGGGGGCTCAGCCTGCGGCCGGACGTTGCCCAACTGCTCCACGGCCGTGCGGTCATCAAGGGGCAGAACGAAGTTGGCGTCGGCCTCCTCGAACCACGCGTCGATGAGCTCCTGGAGTTTCTCCGGGTGCTCCTTGGCGAGGTTCTTCGACTCCGCCCGATCCTCATCGACGTGGTAGAGCTCCCACACGTCGGAGTCGAAGTTGCCCTTGCCGCTGATCGGTGCATGGATGGCCGAGGCCTTCCAGCCGTCCTGCCAGATGCCGCGGGTGCCCAGCATCGTGTAGTACTGCCGCTTCTTCTGTGTGGGCGCGTCGGCGTTGTCGAAGCTGTAGCGCATCGAGACCCCGTTGAGCGGGTACTGCTCGACACCGCGGTACACGCCCGGCATCTCCAGGCCGGTGACGTCGAGGATGGTCGACACGACATCGGTCGAGTGGTGGTACTGGTGGCGAACCTCGCCCTTGGCCTTGATTCCCTTGGGCCAGTGGATCACCATCGGGTCGCAGGTGCCGCCGGAGAACTGCGAGTAACGCTTGAACATCTGGAACGGCGTCGAGAATGCGACCGCCCAGCCCGTCGGGTAGTGGTTGTAGGTCTCGGGGCTACCCAGGGTTTCCAGGTACTGCATGTTCTCCGAAAGTTCGTCGGGGTAACCGTTGAAGAACTTGTTCTCGTTGACCGAGCCGTTGGGTGATCCCTCACCGGATGCGCCGTTGTCGGCGCAGTAGAAGATCAAGGTGTTCTCCAGTTGGCCGGTCTGTTCCAGGTAATCGACGATCCGGCCGACCTGCACGTCGGTGTACTCGGAGAATCCGGCGAACACCTCGGCCATCCGGGCGAACAGCTTGCGTTCGTCGTCGTTGAGTTCCGCCCACGGGCGCACGTAGTCGTCCTTGTTGGCCATGTCCTCGGGCATGGGGTTGAGCGGGGTCAATTCGGTACCCGCCGGCATGATGCCGCGCTCGATCATCCGTGCCAGCACCCACTCGCGGTAGGCCTCATAGCCGTCGTCGAACTTGCCCTTGTACTTGTCGATGTACTCCTGCGGAGCGTGGTGGGGAGCGTGGTTGGCGCCCGGGCAGAACCACATGAACCACGGCTTGGACGGGGTCGCCGAGTGCTGGTCGCGCAGCATCCGCAGCGCCTGGTCGGCCAGGTCCTTGGAGAGGTGGTAGCCCTCCTCCGGGGTAGCCGGCGGCTCGATGAAGCGGTTGTCCTCGACGAGGTCGGGATACCAGTTGTTGGTCTCACCGCCGAGGAATCCGTAGAAGCGGTCGAAACCCTTGGAAAGCGGCCATTCCGACCGGCTACCACCGGCGGAGATGTCTTCTTCGGGAACGTTGTGGTTCTTGCCGATCCAGTAGGTGCTGTAGCCGTTGTCCTGCAGCACCTGCCCGATGGTGGCGCATTCGGCGGGCAGGCGGCCGGCGGCGCCGGGGAAGCCGTTGGAACCCTCGGTGATGGCAGCGCAGCGGTTGACGTGGTGGTTGCGGCCGGTTAGGAATGTCGAGCGAGTGGGGGAGCACAACGCGGTGGTGTGCCACTGGGTGTAGGTCAGACCGTCTTGGGCGAGTCGGTCCAGCGTGGGCATGTTGATACCGCCGCCGTAGGGCGACCAAGCGGCCAGTCCGGTGTCGTCGTAGAGGACGATCAGGATGTTCGGCGAACCCTCGGGGGCCCTGGTGAGTTCATAGGGCCCCCAGTCCGGCGTGGAATCCCGCACGTCGAGTTTGATGACACCCTTGAAATCCTTGTTGCCCTTCGTGGCCACGCGTTTTCTCCTTGACGTTCGGCGGGATTCGCGACCATGATGCCACGATTCTTGCTTTCCATGACGTAAGACGCCGTTGTCGCAGTACACCCGTTTGCCGGCGATCGGCGGCGTTTTGCCAGAGGTCTCCGCTTCCAGGATG
>CAZRFC010000164.1:0-9206 GCA_964598975.1 uncultured Mycobacterium sp.
AAACTCGTTCGGGATGAGGAAGGCAAGATCATCGGCAGTACAGGATTTATCGTATAGAGGCCAAGCAGGCGGAGATCAGCCGCCTCCGGGGGCTTCTTTAGCCTCGCCCTCACCCAAATAGCCCATTCCCTGCCCGGAACACTGGTGCGGGGGATGGGTATTAAATTAAATTAAATGAAAAATAAAAACAAATTAGGATTCTCAGCCCTCCTAAGGGGCGCGGTCCAGGCCTCAGGCCTGGCCCAGTGGGAGGTGGCCAGGAAAGTTGGAATACACGCATCCGAGATGAGCCGTTACGTGGCCGGCCGCAAGATACCCACCTGGCCCCGCGCCCTGGCCCTGCTCCAAGCCACCGGGGCAGAAGTATCCGTGTACCTGCCCGGAGAGCAGGATAGCGGGCCTAGCGAATTAGCCCGCTTCCGGCAGTGGGCGGAGGAAAACCACGCCGGCGGGTATAGCGATATGGTCTGGGAGGAGTGGGAAAAGTACCACTCCGGGCGGCAAAAAATGAAAGACATAAATCCAAATACCTACACCGACCCTCGCGACGGCCAGGCCTATCGCACCGTCGAACTCAACGGCCGGCTTTGGCTGGCCCAGAACCTGAATTACGATGTGGGCGAGGGCTGCTGGTTTTATGAAAACGATCCCAAGAACGGCGAAAAATACGGCAGGCTCTACACCTGGGAGGCAGCGAAGAAGGCTTGCCCGCCGGGCTGGCGGCTGCCGGCGGATGAGGAGTGGCGAAATATGGCCAGGCAGTTTAGCGGCGCTGATGACGGTGCCTATGATTGGGGTAAAGCCGCTTACAAAGCATTGATCCATGGAGGCAGTAGCGGCTTTTCTGCGCTTCTTGGCGGCTGGCGGTTCACCGATGGCAGCTTCTACAACCTTGGCGACGACGGCAACTACTGGAGCGCTACGGAGTACAGCAGCGGCCACGCGTGGTACTACTCCTTCAACCGCTTCCTCGGCAAGCTGTACCGGAGCAGCACCAATAAGGGGTTCGGGTTCTCCTGTCGTTGCGTACAGGACATATAGCCCCCTCCAAAGAGCCAAGCCCCGCCCGGTTTCAATACATACAAGGCCACTCCTGAAAGCTTATAGGAGTGGCCTTGTGCGTTCATTGATCCGGCGGTATGTTGCCGGGAATTTCTCCCGGCTCTCCATCCTTCCACCCATCCGGCGGCTCTACGGACACCCGGCGGATACTCAGCCCTTCCAGCCCGGCAACGGGATCACCTATAGCAGCCAGGATAGCCTCATCCGTCGGGTGCTTTAGGCTCGGCACGTTCACCGTAAACAACCCCAGGCAATCCGTATAGGAATGGCTTTCCAGCCCTTCCGTGCGGGTTTTCTTAGCCTGGAACACCCACACCGTCGCCCGCCATGCTCCCCGCTCCGGGGCCGGCTTTTCGATGCGCAGCAGGTGGCCGGGGGCTTCGGTGCCGAAGACGCCGTACTCAGCGGCCTGGTCAGCGCCGAAGAGTAACGACAATAGGGCAACGATGTACTTTAGGCCGTTTTCTTTCAGGTGGCCTTTTATTTTCTTCCACATATTGGTTTTGCTTTGCGGCCTGTTTCGGGCCAGCCCTGGCATCCCGGAGCCGGCCCTGACGAAACAAGCACGAATGATGAAAAAGGCTGAAACTATGCGTTGTGTGCTGCCAGCACCGCAGGCAGGCCTTTAGCTTTGATCTCTGCGAGGATTTCGGCCTTTCCAGCAGCGGATCCGGCTTTAACGGCAACAAAATATGTCGAGTAAACCCCCTTCGTTAGGTTTACGATTGCCGTTTTGCTATCGTCACTGAACGCGGATAGTTCTTTTGCAGCCGTCGCAAACATAGCGTCGATCAGCACCCCGGTCGCTTTGGTTGCCTCCTGGTAGAAAATAAGGTCTTCGATTGCAGCCTGCCACCCGAAAATTATCGGGATGATGTGCTGCAAGTCGTTTTTGTCCAGCTTTTTGTCGGCAGCAGCCAGCTTGACCGAGTTGGCCGTCCTGAATATGGCTTGGAATAATTCGGTTGTTTCTTTCATTTTAAATTAATGTTTTGTTTGAAAATTATTGTTTCAACTTGTGCAAAAACTACACAAGCTACTTATTGTAATCAATCAGGTCTGCCGGCCGGATCACCACCGGTATGCCTTCCCATTCGAACTCCAGGAGGGTGGGTTTCATTTTCTGCTGCACGTACCCGGAAAACCCATTGGTGACATAATGATCCAGGAAAAACAGCACGTAGCGGCCGGCATCGTACACGTCCCATGTTGCCGGCGTACCTAGGGCCCTGTTTCGGAAGAAATTCCGGGCATTAGTTTCCAGGGCCGATGCTTCGTACTCATACCGGCTTTCGCTGGACACGTCGAAGCCGATGCGGGTGATTTTCATGTTCGTCCGCCCTTGTGGCGTCACAAGCGTTCCGGCATCCAGGTCATACTCTTCCGCCGTTGCGCTGTTGTCCTGAACCCACCAGCCGAGTACCCAGTTTCCTTCCAGTACTACGGGCAACACTCTGGCATTGTATGGAGGCTTTGCCGGGGCGCAGGGCGGGCAGTCCGGCCCGCCGCAGTCAATTCCGGTTTCCTTGCCGTTCCTGATCCCGTCGGTGCAGGTGGGCGGCTCCGGCTCCGGCTCGCTGCCTTCCGGCGCGTTGTCCAGTAGGGGGTTGGCGATGCCGGCCCCCCACCCATAATACTGGTCGCGGCCGGGGCTTCCCAGGTCTTGGGCGTACTTCACATAGTGTGCCTGTAACTGTGCGGCATTACTCTTAGGATATACAGCCCCCAAGATGGCGAACAGGCCGGCCAGGTGCGGGGTGGCCATCGAGGTGCCTGACAGGATCGCCGTGCCGCCGCCCTTCCATGTGGATAATATGGAACTGCCCGGCATTGCGGCCCACGTTTCCGGGCCGTAGCTGGAGTAAGATGCCCGCGTTACGCCGCTGCCGGACTGTTGTAGCGCTGCCGTGCCAAGCGTATATGCAGAGCGGCCCGGATATTGCACCGGCGTATTGCCGGTATTGCCGTTGGCGGCGCATACGACAACGCCCATCTTTTCCGCCGCCTGAAAAGCTTCTTCCAGCGGCGCCCAGGAGCTTGAGCCGCCCAGGCTAAGGTTATACGCCACGAAATAACCGGCTGAGATCAGTTTCGCAGCCTCTCCGTTGGCGTATTCCACGCCGGCGGTGATCCCCTGGAACGAGCCAGAGCCTGAATTGCTCAATACTTTTACTGGCACAATCTTAATATCTATCATCCTGGCAATGCCCAACGGGTAGCCCGGCGCGGCCCCCGCGATGATCCCGGCTACATGGGTGGCGTGGCCGTGCCCGTCGGCACAATTGGCCTCGCCTGTGAACACCCTGCCAAGTTCGTTCCATACCTTTCCAGCCAATAATGGGTGGTCCAGGCAGCCGCCGGTATCGAACACGAAAACGACGCCTTTCCGCTTCACCCGGCTGGCAATTTCCTCGGAGCGCTGGTTGACGCCAAGATAGCTTGGGCCCCAATTTCCAGTTTCCAGGGCATAGAAAGACGGCTCTATGGGGAATGCCTCGATGGGGTCAAGGCGGACGATAGTATCCGCATCCCTGTTGGCCGCCCGGTCAATCCGGCGCTCCAGCCGCCGGAACTGCCGGGAGTACTCATCCGGGATCACCTCCGGGATTTGGGCTATGGATGGGATGGACAATAAGAGCAATAGGAGGGAGGCTAGTGGGAAAACTGATGGTTTCATATTGTATATTTTTGTTTTTCAATCTAATGCGGGCTCTATGTCGCTGGCCTGTTCAGGCTGGCCGCAAGAGCCGTGCTGCTCTGGAAATTCTATGGAAACGATATACGCGGCAGCTTCCCTGATCGGAAGCCCCTGCTCCATAAGCAGCGCCATAGCACCGCACGTGTCTTTTTCCTCCATGAGCAGAAGGAAAGCTTCTTTCTTTTCGCATGGCATGTTCATGTTATCCTCCTTTTTGTCATCAATTTTCTGATTTTCTGCACAGTCACCGAAATCTCGCTCCATTCTCTTGGGCCCTCCATTGGCCCGGTTGTGGACGAAATGGAGCAGAAAAAATGTACCCGCGCCCGGTAGCAAATATAAAAAAGGTGGTAGAACTTCAGCCCTTCGGCCTCATATGCGTCCCGGAGCATTCCCGGCATCAGCCCTGATACCGGCCCGGATATGTGTTTTTCGTCCATAAGCTTCCTGAAAATATGGATGTATGTCCCGTCCACCTGATACCTGTCGTAATCTGCCCGGACGGCCTTGACCTCCGGGCTGTTGGCTTCCTCGAAAATAGTCATGTACCGACGGCTATGCGGGGTTACGTCCCGCCCCCCGTTGTGGATACCCAGGATTAGGAAGCGGTCAGCGGCCGTGTTGTTCACTACCCGGATCATAGCCGAATAGATGTCCGACAGGTCGCGCATTGCGTTGCGGCTCACCAATTCCCGCATCTTCCTATGTATGTTCAGCATAATAGCTATCGTCAGGGCCGCGCCCGCTACCAACGCGGCAACATTTGGTATTTCCATTTTTTTCTTTTAGCGGGGGGGTGTTCATGGGATCGTTATTTCAGGATGTTGAAATCAATCTCCAGGCTCATTTCCTGCGCCGCTGCGCCGCTTCCTCCTATCCATGTGCCTACTTCCCGGAACACCTTCAGCCAGGGCGCGTCCCATGGGTGGGTGTAGAGCGTTGTGCGGCTGAAAGACTGGATGGCGTAATGCGCTCCTTTTCCTTGCAGGTTGCAGGATGCTGTGAACACTTGCTCAACGTACACTTCTACCGGCTGGCCGGTGGTTTTCCATCCGCCTTTCTTGTCGTTCGTGTATGCCGTTACCTCGATAACGCCTTCCAGCTTGCCGGGGCGCCAGGCTATCATGGCAGACCGCCGGTTGTTGGGCCCGAAGAAGTACGTTAGCCCCTTGAGTTTGTTCCAATCCTCCCGGCTTTTCCGGTTGTCCGGCGTCTCCGGCCACCAGCAGGACGGATCGAACCTGGCAACCAGTTCGAAGCCGGAAGCGAAGCGCGGCAGCGGGTTTTCCAGCGGACGAAAGTTGTTCTGGCCGGGGGCGATGGTGTATTCTGTCATATCTCAGTTCACTTTTACGATCCTTACTGATCCAGTGGCGCCGCTTACCCGCTGCGCAGGCCAGAAGATGTTTTCCGCGCCTGGGCGCAAGTCACGGAACATCTCGTAATTCTGTGGGCCAAAGCCCAGGTCTATATTCGTCAGGCCGAAGTTATTTCTGCTCCGGGGGTTCATCACCCATACCGTGCCGGTGGGCGTCCCGGTGCGGCCGGTAAGCTGCCTCAGCCTCCAGCGGCCGTTACCAAGGCGGTTGATGTCCGCGAAGAAGCTGCCGGTGGACGTGAATACCCTATACCTGCCGGTGTAGTCCTGGAAAAGTTCCTCGCTGGTAGCATCCAGCAGGCTCCGGCTGGTAAGGCCCTGGTATAGCGTACTGGCATTGTTGAATGCCTGCAATATCTGCCCGCGCTGGAACGCTTCGCTCATGTGCCGGGAAAGCTGGAGTTGTTGGTTGACCGCCCCGACATAGATTTGCCTGGCCACCTGGCTGCTATCTGCAGGGCAGTCGCCTTCTTTAATTAAACTGCTAGCTCGAGTAGTATCTGGATGTGGTGTACCATTATCTACTACTTGAATGGTTACTAAATAATAAGCACGTGTGCTTGTATCACCCTGGCATACCACAGTATCTTGCCGGGCTACAATAGACCGGCTCTCGCTGATTATGTCCTGGCCAGCGACCGATAAGGCCAGCAGGGCAAGGGCTGTGATTGTCAGTATCTTTTTCATGTTATGGTTTTTTTAATCTATTTGCATTACCCTTAACCGGGCTTCTCTTATCCCGAAATCCCCTCTGGCCCCTCGCGCCTTGATCTCGTATCCATCTGCGAGTTGTCTGTTTGTAGCATCCCAAAATAATACATGATCCTGCATCACACCGATTACCTCTAAGGCAGCGGCGTTTAAGGTGAAATAATCCGGCCGTCCGTAAAACAACCTTCCCTCTAACTGGCTATCGCCAGCACAGTACACAACTTCATATTGAGGTGTTACTTTAACAGCCAAAACTATTCCTTCCTTAGTCAGGACGGTTACGGTATCTGTAATAGATACCAATTGCCTTACGACAATTTCAGGTTCCGTGGGCCGCTGCCCAGAAAAATCCACTTGCGCTGAAGCTGCAAAAGCCAGCAAAAAGGTAGTGACTATAACTGTCAATAATTTTTTCATCATTATTTTTCGTCTATTGTAATTGTTAAATAGGAAATATTCATTTCCGTTGCCGCCAGGATATTTCCTTTCACGCATAATCGGATAGCCTGGCCCGCAGGCACATTCACCAGGAAGCTCCTTCCCGGATGCTGCGTGCCCAGGATACTTACCTGGTTCGAATATGCGCTGCTCCCGGCAATTGCAGCAGGAACCTCGCTACCGTCCGTGGTCAGGTCGAAGAAACTATAGCATGGGTCTTCGTCAGAATTGTATGTGAAGTCGTAGTGTACCAGCCAGGTGACGGTGGTGCTCCTGTCGTTGGTAATTAGCCCATCCGCGATAGATATGCTGTCTGCCGCGAATGCCACCCCAATTGTGTCTATTGTAATTACCGTATCCGCGGACGGAGATGTGCCCAGGGTATATTGGCGTTCTGTTTCTTCGTAGTAAGTGGCGGACTGCTTATCGAGGATCATATCCTTGTAGAACAGCATAGAATCTTCCAGTACAAGTACCTTCACCGGCCCTAGCTCTGTAGATTCCTCTGCAGACGGAAAAGATATATCCGGGCTGTTCATCCGGATCAGGCCATTTTCGAATACAGTGACATTAGGGCTCGCGCCTCCACCCTGCCCGCCCATCCGCGCATAGCCCACTATACCATTAGCCGCTTCGAAGACCATTCCGTTATCCATTCCGGACAGAACGACATTTTCTGAAGCATCAATAATCACCTGAGGGTTCGGGCTGCCTGGAGAATACGGCGAGGCCCCGACCACCATAATTTCAGCGCTGGAAGTATTATCAATTGCTATTCCAATTACATCGCCCATTAGAAAATTATATTCGTTCATTGATACTTCCACATTATCTACGAAGTTGCGAGGAATGTCGCTCTCTGTCAACACGATCCCACCTTCTGCATCCAAGTATCTTAGGACGTATCCATCCTCACCTGCTCCCGGCGCTCCATTATAATTTCCAATAAAGGGGAAATCCGCGGTGAGTGATATTGTATTCCCATCGCTGGTGACCCCGCTAGGCTGGAACTCTGCCCCGTCCCAAACGGGCACATCGTCAGCGCTCAGGTTCGATCCTACATCCGAAATGTCGAATGTCGCAGACACCTGCCCCCCGGCAAAACTTATCCCCGTCCCGGCAGTCATCTCGCCGAAATCCCCGTCTGCATCCGCCCCCACAATCCGGGTGGGGGTGTCTGTGGTGAGGTCTGTTATCCGGGCTTCTCCAACCACATGCAACGTCCGGGCTGGAGTAGGAGTATTGATCCCCATTAGCGCCGAAGGATTCGGGCCGGTCCCGGAAGGAAGGAAATATACCTGCGGTGTATTTTCGTACCCACCAAGTTGGAATATAACTCCAGCAACCCCACCACTGGTAGCGCCGCCGTTCGTTCCTAAGACGGCGTCTATGTCTCCTATCGAGAATATGCCTATGGCTTCTCCGCCGAAATAGCCTGTACTGGACGCTTGCATCGAGAATCCATTACCGGAACTGTTCAGTAATAAAATCTGAGCAGCGGAACTGCTATTCGTGTTCTGGATCAAGACCCCGGTACGCCCAGCCGCCAAGCTTCCTGACCCGATTATCTTCAACTTGGCGTCTATAGTAGATGCTGTGTTGTTCGTCCCAATCGCCAACCTATTCAGGTTGTCATCCCAAAAGAAATTGGCATTATCCTGCTGCGCCTGGCCTCCTGTTCCGGCGAAAAGTAAGCTGCCGGTTGTAAAACTCTCCGCTGCCCCCCGCACCATCGGCCAATCGGTTGTCCCGTCCATGAACCTTGGGCGGTTGGTGCTGCTGGTGTACCATTTCCCGGCGGCGTTGACTGGCGCGGAAGTAGGCGTTAGGAGCAGGCTTGCCCCGGTTCCTCCCAGGGTAAGCAGGGGGGAGGAGTATGTCATGTTCGCACTCCCTGTAATGGTATTGGTTCCCGACCAGTACGCCACCTGCCCGGCGCTGCCTGTACCCAGTGCCCCGCCCCCCGCTGTAATATCCGCCGCCACGAGGCTACGGAACGTAGGAGCAGCATCCACGCCCGAGGCGGGGCCAGCCAGGACGGTATTGGCAGCCTGAGTGTTCCACGTGCCGGACAGAGTTCCGGATGATGTTACAGGACTGCCTGTAACCGCGAATTGCGAGGGCAGGGATAGGGCAACGCTGGTTACTGTGCCAGAGCCACCGCCCGTCGAAATAGTATCCCGGCTTATTTCTACCCCGCATACCCTCAGCACCAGAATGGAATCCTGTACAACGGTAAGTACGCTGTCCGGAGTGCCAGCCATTACATCGAATGCATTCGTGTCACCGACGTTGTTTCCGTCGCTGTCCGTATAGCTCACCTCCCAGAAGTACACTCCAGCCCCCCGGCTGGCAGAAGTTTCGAAGTAGTACGACGTGCTGTCCGCATTGTACACGTCGTAGGTCACGGTTGCAGGCGAAGCGTTAATTTCGAAGGTGATGGCCCCTTCATCAATCGCCTGATCGTCGATCAGCAGAAATCCAGTATATAGGATTTCTGCCGTTGAGCACCCGCCTAATCTGGTGTGCCGGTCGAAAACAGGTACAAGGATTGGTGCAGCCTTGTCTCCCTCAGCCCGGAGGCTGTCCGCTACAATGAATAAGCTGTCCGCGTAGGTGCGCGTTGCGTAAATAGTGCTATCTACAGGGCTGCGAAGCCTTTTTAAAATCCTCTTGTAATTATTGCTCTCCCCTGTATTAGTAATATCGTCAACCACCATCCAGGAATAGTCTGGAGATTGAGGATTGCCTTCGCCTTGCCAATAGAGGACAGCCCCATTGGGTAGCCTGAGGTTATTCTGAACATAATTTGTATCCAGCCAATTCGCCACAGTAGAATCCGTTGGAATACCGCCTACCAGCATAACCGTATCTAATGTGAACAGGCCTGCAGATGTAGCCTGAAGGTCTACACTGGTA
>CAZRFC010000165.1:0-4903 GCA_964598975.1 uncultured Mycobacterium sp.
CTGGTCGACGACGTGCTCTACACCGGACGCTCGGTCCGTTCGGCGCTGGACGCGCTGCGCGATATCGGCAGGCCGAAAGCGGTACAACTCGCCGTCCTCGTCGATCGCGGGCATCGGGAGTTGCCGGTTCGCGCGGACTACGTCGGCAAGAACGTCCCGACGTCGCGCAGCGAGAACGTCAAGGTTCGACTCAGCGAGGATGACGGGCTCGAGGGCATTTGGATCGCACCGGACGGAGGACCCGTCAGATGAGCGTTCGGCACCTGCTGTCTGCGGCGGACCTGTCCCGCGACGAGGCCACCGCCATTCTCGACGACGCCGACCGGTTCCGCCAGGCACTGCTGGGCCGCGACGTCAAGAAACTACCCACCCTGCGCGGCCGCACCATCATCACGATGTTCTACGAGAACTCCACCCGCACCCGGGTGTCCTTCGAAGTGGCCGGCAAGTGGATGAGCGCCGACGTCATCAATGTGAGCGCGTCGGGATCCTCAGTCGCCAAGGGTGAGTCGCTCCGGGACACCGCTCTGACTCTGCGGGCCGCAGGCGCGGACATGTTGATCATCCGGCATCCGGCCTCCGGCGCCGCCCAGCAGTTGGCCGAATGGACTGCGGAGGAGAACGGGGGATTGGAGGGTGGACCCTGCGTGGTCAATGCCGGGGACGGCACCCACGAGCACCCCACCCAGGCCCTGCTCGACGCACTGACCATCCGCCAACGCCTGGGCGGTATCGAGGGCCGGCGGGTCATCATCGTCGGCGACGTTCTGCATAGCCGGGTCGCCCGGTCCAATGTCCTGCTGCTGAACACCCTCGGTGCCGAGGTGGTTCTGGTGGCGCCACCGACGCTGCTGCCGGTGGGGGTGGCGGACTGGGGCGGGGCGACGGTCTCCCACGATCTCGACGCGGAACTGCCCGCCGCCGACGCGGTCATGATGCTGCGGGTGCAGGCCGAGCGGATGAGTGGCGGATTCTTCCCGTCCGAGCGGGAGTACTCGGTCCGCTATGGACTGTCGGACCGCCGGCAGGCGCTGCTGCCCGAGCATGCGGTGGTACTGCACCCCGGCCCGATGCTGCGCGGCATGGAGATTTCCTTCTCCGTGCCGGACTCGTCGCAATCGGCGGTGCTGCAACAGGTTTCCAACGGCGTACACGTCAGGATGGCAGTTCTTTTTCACCTGTTGGTGGGCACGGATGAGGCGGTGAGCGTATGACAGCTCCGGAATCAACACCGGTCCTGATCAAGGGCGTCCGCCTCTACGGCGAGGGTGACGCGCTCGATGTACTGGTCGCCGACGGGCAGATCGCCGCGATCGGAGCCGGATTGGATGCGCCCTCCGGGGTGACGGTGATCGACGCAGAAGATCAGATACTGCTGCCCGGGCTGGTGGACTTGCACACACACCTGCGCGAACCCGGCCGCGAGTATGCCGAGGACATCGAAACCGGTTCGGCTGCAGCCGCTCTGGGTGGCTATACCGCGGTGTTCGCGATGGCCAACACCGACCCGGTGGCCGACAGCCCGGTGGTCACCGACCATGTGTGGCGGCGCGGCCAGCAGGTCGGACTGGTCGACGTGCACCCGGTCGGCGCTGTCACTCAGGGCTTGGACGGCAAGCAGCTGACCGAGATGGGCCTGATGGCAGCCGGTGCCGGTCAGGTCCGGATGTTCTCCGACGACGGCATGTGCGTGCACGACCCGCTGGTCATGCGTCGTGCATTGGAGTACGCCGCGGGCCTGGGGGTGCTGATCGCCCAGCATGCCGAGGAACCCCGACTGACCGCGGGTGCGGTTGCCCACGAGGGGCCAAATGCCGCCCGGCTGGGACTGGCAGGCTGGCCGCGGGCCGCCGAGGAGTCGATCGTGGCGAGGGACGCGCTACTGGCCCGCGACGCCGGTGCCCGCGTCCACATCTGCCATGCATCCACCGCCGGAACGGTGGAAATCCTCAAATGGGCTAAGCAGCAAGGTATCTCGATCACTGCAGAAGTCACCCCGCATCACCTGATGCTCGACGACAGTCGCCTGTCCAGCTATGACGGCGTCAACCGGGTCAACCCGCCCCTGCGGGAGGCCTCCGACACCGAGGCGCTGCGGCGGGCGCTTGCCGACGGGGTGATCGACTGTGTGGCCACCGACCACGCACCGCACGCCGAGCAGGAGAAGTGCTGCGAATTCTCGGTCGCCCGGCCCGGAATGCTCGGTCTGCAGACGGCGCTCTCGGTGGTTGCGGCCACCATGGTCGGCCCCGGGCTGCTGGATTGGCGCGGCGTCGCGAAGGTGATGAGCGAAAACCCCGCCCGCATCGTCGGACTGGAAGACCAGGGCTGTCCGCTGGAGGTGGGGGAGCCGGCCAACCTGGTGGTCGTCGATCCCTCCGCCACCTGGACGGTGGACGGCACCGACCTGGCCAGCCGATCTGCCAATACCCCCTACGAGGCGATGACGCTGCCGGCCACCGTCACCGCCACCCTGCTTCGCGGTCGGATCACGGCGCGGGACGGCAAGGCAATTCCCGCGTGAACACCCCTACCGCCATCGGCACCTTCGTCTTCGGGTTCGTCGTCGTGGTGTTGATCGGGGTGGTGATCCGGCGGATGTTGCGCGGCTGGAAGCGCCGAGCGCAACGGCAGGTCGAACTGGTCGGCGATCTGCCGACCATGCCGGATGCCCTCGGCCCGGCCGTCATCGCTCCCACGCGCGGCCTCTACATCGGCAGTACCTTCGCCCCCAGTTGGCTCGAGCGGGTCAATGTCGGCGATCTGGGTTACCGATGCAAGGCGGTGCTGACCCGCTATCCCGAGGGCATTCTGGTGGAGCGGTCCGGCACCGGGCCGATCTGGATTCCTCGGTCGTCGGTCGTCGGCGTCCGCACCGAACGCGGACTGGCCGGCAAGGTGCTGCCCGGCACCCGGAGTGAATCCGGTGGCGGGATCCTGGTGATCCGGTGGCGGTTGCCATCGGGGACCGAAATCGACACCGGCTTCCGCGGCGACGACCGAAGTGACTATGCCCCATGGATAGGAGCGTCAGCGTGACCCAGCAGCAGGCCGTCCTCGTGCTCGAGGATGGACGCATCTACACCGGCACTCCTTTCGGCGCGGTCGGCCAGACACTTGGCGAGGCGGTGTTCTCCACCGGGATGTCGGGCTACCAGGAGACCCTCACCGATCCCAGCTATCACCGCCAGATCGTGGTGGCCACCGCGCCGCAGATCGGGAACACCGGCTGGAACCACCAGGACGCCGAAAGTCGCGGGGACAAGATCTGGGTGGCCGGCTACGTGGTCCGTGACCCTTCTCCCCGGGCATCGAACTGGCGGGCCACCGGAACTCTCGATGACGAACTGATCCGCCAGGGCGTCGTCGGAATCGCCGGGGTCGACACCCGGGCGATCGTCCGCCACCTTCGTACCAGGGGTTCGATGCGCGCGGGCGTCTTCTCCGGACCGGCCCTGGCCGATCGCGACGATCTGCTGCGCCGGGTGTGTGATCAGCCCTCGATGCTGGGTGCCGACCTGTGCGGCGAGGTGAGCACGGACCAGGGATACATCGTGGAAGCCGAAGGCCCGCAACGCTTCACTGTCGTCGCCCTGGATCTCGGCATCAAGACCAACACCCCGCGCAACTTCGCGCTGCGCGGTATCCGCACCCACGTTCTGCCCTCTTCGGCCACCTTCGCCCAGATCACCGACCTCAAGCCGGACGGGGTGTTCCTGTCCAACGGCCCGGGGGATCCGGCCACCGCGGACCGGGTCGTGCACGTCACCCGGGAGGTCCTCGGCGCCGGAATCCCGCTGTTCGGAATCTGTTTCGGCAACCAGATCCTGGGCCGCGCGCTGGGCCGGTCCACCTACAAGATGGTCTTCGGCCACCGCGGTATCAACGTGCCGGTGATCGACCACGCCACCGGGCGGGTCGCCGTCACCGCGCAGAACCACGGCTTCGCCCTGGAAGGCGAGGCGGGGGAGCGGTTCGACACCGACTTCGGCCCCGCCGTGGTCAGCCACACCTGCGCCAACGACGGTGTGGTGGAGGGTGTTCGACTCGTCGACGGCCGGGCATTCTCCGTGCAATACCACCCGGAAGCGGCCGCCGGCCCGCATGACGCCAACTACCTCTTCGACCAGTTCGTCGACCTCATGGAAGGCGGGAACCGCTAAGTGCCACGCAGAACAGACCTCAAGCATGTGCTGGTGATCGGATCGGGTCCGATCGTCATCGGCCAGGCCTGCGAGTTCGACTACTCCGGAACCCAGGCCTGCCGGGTGCTGCGCTCCGAAGGCTTGACCGTGAGCCTGGTGAACTCCAACCCGGCGACCATCATGACCGACCCGGAGTACGCCGACTACACCTATGTCGAGCCGATCACCGCGGAGTTTGTCGAGAAGGTCATCGCCCAGCAGGCCGAGCGCGGGAACCCGATCGACGCACTGCTGGCAACTCTGGGTGGTCAGACCGCGCTGAATACCGCAGTGGCACTTTATGAAAACGGCGCTCTGGACCGTTACAACGTTGAACTCATCGGAGCTGACTTCGAGGCGATTCAGCGCGGCGAGGACCGCCAGAAGTTCAAGGACATCGTCGCCAAAGTCGGCGGGGAGTCGGCCAGGTCCCGGGTGTGCTTCACCATGGAAGAAGTCCGTGAGACCGTCGCGGAACTCGGACTGCCGGTGGTGGTCCGGCCCTCGTTCACCATGGGCGGTCTGGGCTCGGGTATGGCGAAATCCGTCGAGGATGTCGAGCGGATGGCCGGGGACGGCCTGGCCGCCTCCCCGTCGGCCAACGTGCTCATCGAGGAGTCGATCTACGGCTGGAAGGAGTACGAACTTGAGCTGATGCGGGACGGCAACGACAACGTCGTGGTGGTCTGCTCGATCGAGAACGTCGACCCGATGGGTGT
>CAZRFC010000165.1:4913-9151 GCA_964598975.1 uncultured Mycobacterium sp.
GTTGCCCCGGCCATGACCCTCACCGACCGCGAGTACCAGGTGATGCGGGACCTCGGCATTGCGATCCTTCGTGAAGTCGGCGTGGACACCGGCGGCTGCAACATCCAGTTCGCCATCGATCCCAAAGACGGCCGGCTGATCGTCATCGAGATGAACCCGCGGGTCTCCCGGTCAAGTGCACTGGCCTCCAAGGCCACCGGTTTCCCGATCGCCAAGATCGCCGCCAAACTGGCCATCGGCTACACCCTCGACGAGATCCTCAACGACATCACCAAGGAGACCCCGGCCTGCTTCGAGCCGACGCTGGACTACGTCGTGGTGAAGGCTCCGCGGTTCGCGTTCGAGAAGTTCCCCGGCGCCGATCCGACGTTGACCACCACGATGAAGTCCGTCGGCGAGGCGATGTCGTTGGGCCGCAACTTCACTGAGGCCCTCGGCAAGGTGATGCGCTCGCTGGAGACCACCCGCGCCGGTTTCTGGACCGCGCCGGACGAGGACGGCTGGATCGAGGACATCCTGGCCCGGCTGCGCACCCCCACCGAAGGTCGGCTATACGACATCGAACTGGCGCTGCGCCTCGGGGCGGGCGTGGATCAGGTTGCCGAGGCCGCCGGCGTGGACCCGTGGTTCGTCGAGCAGATCAACTCCCTGGTCGCCCTGCGCGCCGAGTTGCTCGAGGCGCCGGTCCTGGACGCCGGCCTGCTGCGCCGTGCCAAGCACAACGGCCTGTCGGATCGGCAGATCGCCGCCCTGCGTCCCGAATTGGCCGGCGAGGCCGGCGTGCGCTCGCTGCGCCAGCGACTGGGCATCCATCCGGTGTTCAAGACCGTCGACACCTGTGCCGCCGAGTTCGAGGCGAAGACCCCGTACCACTACTCGAGCTACGAACTCGACCCGTCGGCCGAAACCGAGGTCGCCCCGCAGACCGAGAAACCGAAGGTGCTCATCCTGGGCTCCGGACCCAACCGGATCGGCCAGGGCATCGAATTCGACTACAGCTGTGTGCATGCGGCAACGACGTTGTCGGAGGCCGGCTACGAGACGGTGATGATCAACTGCAACCCGGAGACGGTCTCCACCGACTACGACACGTCCGACCGCCTGTACTTCGAGCCGCTGACCTTCGAGGATGTGCTTGAGGTCTACCACGCTGAATCCGCCTCGGGTCAAGGCGGTCCCGGCGTGGCGGGCGTGATCGTGCAACTCGGCGGGCAGACCCCGCTCGGACTGGCCCACCGGTTGGAGAACGCAGGTGTGCCTATCGTGGGCACCCGGCCGGAGGCCATCGACCTGGCTGAGGACCGCGGCCGGTTCGGTCAGGTGCTCGTCAACGCGGGACTGCCGGCACCCAAGTTCGGGACCGCCACCAGTTTCGAGGAGGCCCGCGAAATCGCCGCCGCCATCGGCTATCCCGTGCTGGTCCGACCCTCCTACGTGCTTGGCGGACGGGGTATGGAGATCGTCTACGACGAGAAGACGCTGCACGGCTACATCACCCGGGCCACCCAACTGTCGCCCGCCCACCCGGTTCTGGTCGATCGGTTCCTGGAGGACGCCATCGAGATCGACGTCGACGCCCTGTGCGACGGCACGGAGATCTACATCGGCGGGGTGATGGAGCACATCGAGGAAGCCGGCATCCACTCGGGCGACTCCGCGTGCGCCCTGCCGCCGGTGACCCTGGGACGCAGCGACATCGAGAAGGTGCGCCGCGCCACCGAGGCCATCGCGCACGGCGTCGGCGTGGTCGGACTGCTCAATGTCCAGTACGCGCTCAAGGACGACGTGCTCTACGTCCTCGAGGCCAACCCGCGAGCCAGCCGCACCGTGCCCTTCGTCTCCAAGGCCACCGCGGTTCCGCTGGCGAAAGCCTGCGCGCGAGTGATGCTGGGGGCCAGCATCTCGCAACTTCGCGCCGAAGGCCTGCTGGCCGCCCACGGCGACGGCACATCTCCCGACCCGAGCGCACCCATCGCGGTGAAGGAGGCGGTGCTGCCGTTCCGGAGGTTCCGCCGGGTCGACGGATCCGGGGTGGACTCGCTGCTGGGCCCGGAGATGAAGTCGACCGGTGAGGTGATGGGAATCGACCACGACTTCGGCAGCGCTTTCGCCAAGAGCCAGACCGCCGCCTACGGGTCGCTTCCGCTGTCCGGGACGGTGTTCGTGTCGGTGGCCAATCGGGACAAACGTTCTCTGGTCTTTCCCGTCAAGCGCCTCGCAGACCTCGGCTTCCGAGTGCTGGCCACCGAGGGCACAGCGGAAATGCTGCGCCGGAACGGGATTCCGTGCGACCTCGTTCGCAAGCACTTCGAGGCACCCGGCGAAGGGCGGCCGGAGATGACCGCGATCGACGCCATCGACGCCGGCGAGGTCGGCATGGTGATCAACACCCCCTACGGCAATTCGGGGCCACGAATCGACGGCTACGAAATCCGTTCGGCGGCGGTGGCGATGAATATCCCGTGTATCACCACGGTCCAGGGCGCGGCGGCGGCAGTTCAGGGCATCGAGGCGGCCATCCGCGGTGACATCGGGGTGCGCTCGCTGCAGGAACTGCACGCAGCCCTGAACGGCGCATGAGCACGGGGTTCGGTGCGCGCCTCGCGGCCGCGATCACGGCCCGCGGACCGCTGTGCGTCGGTATCGATCCGCATCCCGGGTTGATGGTCGACTGGGGTCTTGAGCCGAGCGTCGACGGTCTGTCCCGGTTCAGTGACATCTGCGTGCAGGCGTTCACCGGCTTCGCCATCGTCAAACCCCAGGTGGCTTTTTTCGAGGCCTACGGTTCCGCAGGCTTCGCGGTTCTCGAGCGCACCACCGCCGCACTGCAGTCGGCGGGTGTGCTCGTCCTGGCAGACGCCAAACGGGGTGACATCGGATCCACCATGGCGGCCTACGCCCAGGCCTGGGCGGGGCAGGGCCCGCTGGCCGCCGACGCCGTGACGGCCTCGCCGTACCTCGGCTTCGGCTCCCTCACACCCCTGCTGGAGGTTGCGGCCGCTAACGGTCGGGGAGTTTTCGTGCTGGCCGCCACCTCGAATCCGGAGGGGGCCGGCGTCCAGCGGGCGGTTCTCGGGGGCGGGGGAGTTGCCGGCTCCGGTACCACGGTGGCCCAGTCCATCGTCGATCAGGCGGCCGCCGTGAATCGTGGCGCGGAGCCGTTTCCCGGCTCGGTTGGTGTCGTCGTCGGCGCCACCCTGCATCCCGCTGAAGTCCCGGACCTCAGCGCGCTGGGCGGTCCGGTTCTGGTGCCCGGTGTCGGGGCCCAGGGGGGCCGTCCGGAGGCCTTGGCCGGACTCGGCGGCGCGCGACCCGGCCAGCTGCTTCCGGCCGTCTCACGGGACATTCTGCGGGCCGGGCCGAACCCGGACGCGCTGCGTGCCGCCGCGGAACGGCTGCGCGACGCGGTCGCCCATCTGGCCTGACATCCGTCGGCGACACGCGCGACACGCCGTGCGGGGCCGAAACCGGGGTGAGTTTGGTCCCAACCTGGTCCACCGAGTTGTCCGGCGGACCCTCGACGGGGCGACCTTCGGCTGAAAAACGGCTGGTAGAGGTTGTTTTGTAGACAGCGGGACGGCTGGTGCTGCAGCCGGTTCGACGGCTTATCCCAGGGGCTTCCGGCGGGCTCCGGCGGGGTATTTCCGCGGCTCTGTCCTGCAGGTTTTCGCGTCCGAGCAGGGGGGCGGGTTAGATTTCGTCGGTAGGCGTGGGTACGGTCGTCGTCGCTGGCTGAAGTACCCGGCCGAGGCAAATTGATGATGGTTATGAGACGGAGGAACCCGTGGCCCTTCCCCAGTTGACCGACGAGCAGCGCGCCGCAGCGTTGGAGAAGGCTGCCGCCGCACGTCGTGCACGTGCTGAGCTGAAGGATCGGCTCAAGCGCGGCGGCACCAACCTCCAGCAGGTGCTGAAGGACGCCGAGACCAACGAGGTCCTCGGCAAGATGAAGGTTTCCGCGCTGCTGGAGGCCCTGCCCAAGGTTGGCAAGGTCAAGGCGCAGGAGATCATGACCGAGCTGGAGATCGCCCCCACCCGCCGCCTGCGCGGCCTGGGCGACCGGCAGCGCAAGGCGCTGCTGGAGAAGTTCTCCTCCTGAGATTCGGTCTGTGAACGCCGGCGAAGGGCCGGACAGCCAACTCCGAGCTACGCGTGGACGCGTGCTCGTGCTGTCCGGCCCATCGGCCGAAGGCAAGTCGACAGTCGACCGTCTGCTCCGTGAGCAGGTCCCGGACCTG
>CAZRFC010000166.1:0-9143 GCA_964598975.1 uncultured Mycobacterium sp.
CGGAGCGGGCGGCGGCGATCGTGAAGGCCACCACGTTCTATGACGATCCGGATGTGTTGGCGAAGGTTTCCCGTGGGCTTGGGGAGGCCATGGTCGGCATCAACGTCGAGGACGTCCCCGTCCCGCACCGGCTGGCCACCCGGGGCTGGTAACGATGAGCCGCTTGCGCGAAGACCAAGGATGAAGCTGTGATCACCAAGCTGCTCGTAGCCAACCGCGGGGAGATCGCCATCCGCGCGTTCCGGGCGGCCTACGAACTGGGCATCACCACCGCGGCGGTCTACGCCTACGAGGATCGGAACTCGCTGCACCGTTCCAAGGCCGACGAGTCCTACCAGATCGGTGAGCCGGGTCACCCGGTCCGCGCCTATCTCTCGGTTGATGCCATCGTCGACGCGGCACTGCGCTGCGGTGCCGACGCGATCTATCCGGGATATGGATTCCTCTCCGAGAACCCGGAACTCGCCGCCGCGTGTTCGGAGGCGGGCATCACCTTCGTCGGCCCGGCGGCCGCCGTCCTACAACTAGCCGGAAACAAGGCCCGTGCAGTGGAAGCCGCCCGGGCGGCCGGACTTCCGGTGCTGACGTCCTCCGCGCCGTCGGACTCCGTCGAGGATCTGTTCGCCGCGGCCGAGGACATGTCCTTCCCGTTGTTCGTCAAGGCAGTGGCCGGCGGTGGCGGCCGCGGAATGCGCCGTGTCACCGAACCGGGTGCACTGCGGGCAGCCGCCGAAGCGGCCAGTCGCGAAGCGGCGTCGGCCTTCGGCGACGCGCGGGTGTTCCTCGAGCAGGCCGTGCTCAACCCCCGCCACATCGAGGTGCAGATCCTAGCCGATTCCCACGGCGACGTCGTACACCTCTACGAACGGGACTGCAGCGTCCAGCGACGGCACCAGAAAGTCGTCGAACTTGCCCCCGCACCCAATCTTGATCCCGCACTGCGGATGAGGATCTGCACCGACGCAGTCGCCTTCGCCCGCCGGATCGGCTACAGCGGCGCAGGGACGGTCGAGTTCCTCCTCGACGAACGCGGACAACATGTCTTCATCGAAATGAACCCGCGTATCCAGGTCGAGCACACCGTCACCGAAGAGGTGACCGACGTCGACCTGGTGGCCGCACAGCTGCGGATCGCCGGCGGTGAATCACTGGCAGACCTCGGGCTGCATCAGGACACGATCCAGACCAGGGGAGCGGCGCTGCAATGCCGGATCACCACCGAGGATCCCGCCAACGGGTTCCGGCCCGACACCGGACGCATCACCGCCTACCGCAATCCCGGCGGAGCGGGAATCCGGCTCGACGGCGGATCCCATCTCGGCGCGGAAGTCAGTGCGCACTTCGACTCGATGCTGGTCAAGATGACCTGTCGCGGTGCGGATTTCGGTACCGCAGTGCGCCGGGCCCGGCGTGGCCTGGCTGAATTCCGCATCCGCGGGGTAGCCACCAACATCGGCTTCCTCCAGGCACTCCTCGACGATCCGGATTTCGCGGCCGGCCGTGTCACCACGTCCTTCATTGACGACCGCCCGGAACTGCTGACCGCCCGCAGTTCGGCCGACCGCGGAACCAAGATCCTCAACTACCTGGCCGACGTCACCGTGAACCAACCGCACGGCCCGCGGCGCTCCGGGCTCTACGCCCACGACAAACTGCCCGCCATCACCCTCGACGCCCCGCCGCCGCCCGGTTCCAAACAGCGACTGGAGCAACTCGGACCGGAAGGATTCGCGCGGTCCCTGCGTGACCAGTCGGCGCTCGCCGTCACCGACACCACGTTTCGCGACGCCCACCAGTCGCTGCTGGCGACCAGGCTGCGCACCAACGGCCTGCTGCAGATCGCGCCCTACGTGTCCCGGATGACCCCTCAGCTGTTGTCGGTGGAGTGCTGGGGTGGTGCGACCTACGACGTGGCGTTGCGCTTCCTCAAGGAAGACCCGTGGGAGCGACTCGCGGCGCTGCGCGAAGCGATCCCGAACATCTGTCTGCAGATGCTGCTTCGCGGACGCAACACCGTCGGATACACCCCGTACCCGGAGTCTGTCACCAGAGCCTTCGTCGACGAAGCCACCGCCACCGGGATCGACATCTTCCGGATCTTCGACGCGCTCAACAACGTCGAATCCATGCGGCCGGCCATCGACGCCGTCCGCGCCACCGGCACCGCCGTGGCCGAGGTGGCGATGAGCTACACCGGCGATCTCACCGATCCCTCCGAGACCCTGTACACACTCGACTACTACCTGAAGCTGGCCGAACAGATCACCGCCGCCGGCGCACACGTCCTGGCGATCAAGGACATGGCTGGCCTGTTGCGCGCGCCAGCCGCGGCAACCCTGGTTTCGGCGCTGAAAGCCCGCTTCGACCTGCCCGTGCATGTGCACACCCACGACACACCGGGCGGGCAACTGGCCACCTATCTTTCGGCGTGGGAGGCGGGAGCAGATGCAGTCGACGGGGCGGCCGCGCCGCTGTCCGGCACCACCAGCCAGCCTGCGTTGAGTGCAATCGTGGCCGCGGTGGCCAACACGCCCCGGGACACCGGGCTTTCGCTCACCGAGGTCACCGACCTGGAGCCGTACTGGGAGACGTTGCGAAAGGTGTACGGCGCCTTCGATTCCGGCTTGGCCGCACCCACCGGGCGGGTCTACCACCATGAGATCCCCGGCGGTCAGTTGTCGAACCTGCGACAGCAGGCCATCGCTCTGGGCCTTGGGGACCGGTTCGAAGAGATCGAGCAGCACTACGCGTCCGCCGACCGAGCACTCGGCCGACTGGTCAAGGTCACCCCGTCCTCGAAAGTGGTCGGGGACCTGGCCCTGGCCCTGGTCGGCGCCGGTGTGCCGGCTGACGACTTCGCTGCCGACCCGGCCCGGTTCGACATCCCCGATTCGGTGATCGGCTTTCTCCGCGGCGAATTGGGTGATCCTCCCGGGGGTTGGCCGGAACCACTGCGGACCCGGGCGCTGGCCGGCCGTCCCGCGGCCGATCCGCCACCGGAACTGTCCGGAGCCGACGAAGCCGCCCTGGGAGTCGCCGGCAAGAACCGGCAGGCCACCTTGAACAGATTGCTGTTCCCCGGCCCCACAAAGGAATTCGAGGCGCACCGCGACCAATACGGAGACACCTCCAAGTTGAGCGCCAATCAGTTCTTCCACGGATTGCGCCGCGGTGAGGAGAACCGCATCCCGTTGGGCCGCGGCGTCCATCTGCTGATCGGACTCGAGGCCATCTCCGATCCTGATGAGCGCGGCATGCGAACAGTCATGTGCCTCATCAACGGGCAATTGCGCCCGATTCGGGTCCGGGACCGCAGCGTGGGGGCCGCCATTCCGACCGCGGAGAAAGCCGACCCCAACAACTCCGACCACCTAGCGGCCCCATTCTCCGGAGTGGTCACCCTCGCGGTGTCCGAAGGCGATGAGGTCAGCGTCGGCCAGGTGGTCGCCACCATCGAGGCGATGAAGATGGAGGCCGCGCTGACCGCGCCGAAATCCGGAGTCGTCCAAAGGATTGCGGTGGCGCCGATCGGTCAGGTCGAGGGCGGCGACCTGCTGGTGGTGATCCGGTAAGGCCGCTGGATTTCAAGGACTTTCGGCCTTTACGCTGCGGGACCGGTCACGTACAGTTTTGATCACCAACTACATATGCCGTTGACCCGCAGCGGGAGAACCTCCGTCACCGGAGGTGCCGTAGGAGCAACTCCTCCCCGGAAATCTCTCAGGCCCAATACCGCTGCAGTAAGGCAACTCTGGAGAACAGTGCCGGCATCCAGTCGGCCGCTTACCGAAGGTGAACCGGCGCGCCAGCGTCGAAGCTCTCAGGTTCCAAGGACAGAGGGGAGGTGTCCTAGACGAGTCCGGCCCGCGCCGGACGAGAACACGAACCGGAGTCACCTGATGAACGTCCTCGCTGGGCATATCGTTAACAAAAATCCCGCCACCGGCACTGCAGTGCCCGCGAACCCGCTTGCAACGCCGCTCCGAAACGCCGGCTACGAAGTACTGCCGTTGCGGGGCGCGGAGGAGAAGGTCCTCGCCAACGTCCCTGTGTCGGTGCCGCTTTCGGTCACCATGTCGGCCACCAAGGGTCTCGAAGCGACGATTGACCTGGCCGAGCGACTGGCGCGGCACGGATACCGCGTCACCCCGCACATCGCCGCCCGGATGGTGCGGGACAGCGTCGAACTGTCCGACATCGTCGACCGGTTGGCCGACAGCCGGATCGACAGCATCTTCGTCATCGCCGGCGACGCTCCCCAGGCCGGATCCTTCAGCGACTCGCTGGAACTCCTCGACACCCTGGCCGTCCAGGGCCATCACTTCGCCCGCATCGGCATCGGCGGCTATCCCGAGGGCCACGGGGCGTTCGACCGTGACGCGATCGACAAGGCCCTGGCCCACAAAGCACAGATCGCCACCTACATCGTCACCCAGATGTGCTTCCGCAGCGACATCACCGTCGCCTGGGCGCGTGGGCTCCGGGACCGCGGAATCGACCTGCCGGTCTACGCCGGTCTGCCGGGGGCGGTGACCCGCCAGAAACTGGTCCGCATCTCAGCCAGCCTGGGCCTGGGGCCGTCGGCCCGATACCTGCTCAAGCAGAACAACATGCTGCTCAGGTTCTTCCTGCCCGGCGGATACCAACCCGCCCGACTGATCACCGGACTTGAAGCAGGCCTGGCCGGACCCGACGCCGCGGTGGCGGGCCTGCACTTCTTCACCTTCAACGAATTGGCCCGGACCGAAGCCTGGCGGCAGGAGTGGCTGAACCGGGTCGATTAGCCGAACCGGATGTCCAGCGTCGCAAGCCCGAAGATCTTGCGGCCGTCGGCCTTCGCGGCGACCAACACCACACCGGTGCGGGTCTCCGGATCCAGCGACTTGACCTTCCCGCTGAACTCGATGTCCGCGCCCTCGGCGGCCGACACCACCGCGGGCTGGGACAGCCGCACCGCGTAGCGGGTCACCGCACCCGGGTCGCCGGACCACGAGGAGACGAATCCGGCCCCCAGGCCCATGGTGAGCATGCCGTGGGCGATGACGTCGGGAAGCCCGGCGAGTTTCGCGATGTCCTCGTCCCAGTGGATCGGATTGGCGTCCCCGGCCACACCGGCATAGTTCACCAGATCGCCGCGGGACAACCTCGTGTGGTGCACCGGCAGTTCGTCACCGACCTTCACGTCGTCGAAGGGCAGCGTGCCGGGAGTGCGGCCGGAGTCGTGTGCGAGGCGGAAGTCGCCTTCCGGGCGCACCGCCTTCGCATAGGGCGCCTCACCGACTCCCATGATGTCGACGTCGTGCATCATCGCCTTCTGTACGGCGACCTTGACTTCCGGATTGATGTCCTCGGAGGTGACGCCGACGACGGTGGTGTGCAACGTGTGCACCCGCTCCCCGGACGAAATGTCGGTGAAGGTGTTGGTCACGGTGATGAAATCCCGGCCGGCGGTCCGGCGCACCGACGTCAACTCGACATCGATTCTCAGTTCGTCGCCGGCCACGATCGGCCGGTGCTGCTCGAAGACCTCCTCGGTCTGCAGATAGGTGTCATAGCCGACGACCACTGACTCGAACATCTCTCGGTTGCACGACATGCCCGGTGTCGAGGTGAAGGTCAGCGGCGCCACGAGACCCGAGTAGCCCAGCTCCGCAGCCGCGGCGACATCCCAATGCGCAGGGTGATAGTCCTGCACCGCGCGGGCGTATTCACGCAGCTTCTCGCGGCCCACCAGGTAGGTGCCGTCCATCTGGTACCAATGGCCGATCCGGGATTCCAGCGCTGGTGCCTCTGATGCTGCGGTCAATGAATTCACCCAACTGTTCTGCCGGCTTGCTCGTCGGGCCGACCAGAGAACCTTAACCGCAGCTGTGCGGTCACGAAGTAGCGGCGGACCTCTCCGCGAGCCTGATGACGGGCAGTTCACGGTCTGTCTGTTGCTGGTACTTGGCGAACCGCTCCGATGACTGAACAATGCGTTGCCACGCCGCCGCCCGCTGCTCTCCCTGCAACTGTGTGGCGGTGACCGGGACGGTGCGGCCCTCCACCTCAATCCGGACTCGATCTGGATGAGCTGCGATGTTGTAGTACCAGTCAGGGTTGCGGGGCGCACCGGCAGCCGACGCGACGATCAGCCAACTGCGACCGTCGCCCGGAAACCAGACCAGCGGCGTACTCCGCTCCTGACCGCTCTTGCGGCCGACCGTGGTCAACACCAGCCCGTCGGTCCCGCCCATCAGCTTGCCGCCCTTGCGGATACGTCTGGCTATCAAGACGTTCATCAGCCGCAGGAAGCGCCCCCCGGGCTGCCGTGCCCCCCGCGTCCCGTTCTTCGTGTCGAAACCCATTCAAGACCTCCAGGTTCAATCAAGAGACAGTTAACAGCGCCGCCTGCGATGATGGCCGATCGAGATGCCCCGAGGCTGCGATGGGGTCCAGCCAGCAATGAGGAGTGCCGCATGCTGAAGTGGAGGTTGCTGCTCACCACGCTGCCGATCGTCGCGGCAGTCCTGATCGCGAAAATCGTGTTGAGTTCCGCCTTCCACTTCGACGGCCTGATCGACTTCACCGACACCGCCCTGGTTTTGACCGGTGGAATCTTCCTGATCGGTTTCATGCTCGCCGGAACGATGGCCGATTACAAGGAGAGCGAGAAGCTCCCCGCGGAGTTGGCGGCGCAGTTGGAGACCTTGGAGGACAGTCTCGAGCACGCGATCGCGGTGAACGGCACACCGATCCAGCGGTCCGGTGTGATGGGCGTGCACCGCGCAATGGCGCAGAGCATTCACGGGTGGCTGCTGAAGCGCATCACCCAGGAGGAGATGTTCGACTCCATCCACCGGATTGCGCTCACGTTGCAGGATTTGGAGAAACAGGGTGTGCACGGCGGGGCGGTGGGGAAGATGACCGGCGACGTCGACAAGGTCAGGAAGGTCGTCACCCGACTCGGGGTGATCTCCCGAACAGGCTTCCTCGCCACCGGATACGCCCTGCTGGAGATGCTGATTGTCCTCATCATCTGCCTGCTCCTGATCTCGACGTTCAAGAGCATGACCGCCGAGGCGATCGTCATCACCTTCGTGACGTTGACCTACGTCTACATGTATCGGCTCATCAAGGACATCGACGATCCTTTCGAGTACAGCGCCGACGGGCGGCAGGGAACGTCCGAGGTCGCACTGTTCCCGCTGACCGAGTACCTGGAGCGGTTCGACCGGCGGTTCACCGACGACGGGATCGCCAGCTTCGATAGCCCCGATGCGCGCCGAATGCCCCGATGATCGCGGTGACACACCAGACTGCGATCGCCGCGTAGGCCAGCGGCGAGGTGAGGTCGGAGATCGACGCCCCGAGCGCGGTGTACACGAACGCGCGGGGTGCTGACCCGATCAAAGCTCCAATCGCCATCTGCCACAGCGGCATTCCGAAAGCACCGAAGGTGTAGGAGGCCAATGCGTCGGAGACACCCGGGATGAACCGCTGGCCGACGACCGCCCACAGGCCGCGCCGCTGAATCTGCGCGTCGATCCGCTCGGCCCATTCCCCCCCGATCAGAGCCCGCGCGCTGTCCCGACCGGCATGTCTGCCGACGAGAGCGGCGATCACCGCCGTGGTGGCCGTCGAACCCAGTGTCACGAACGTTCCCAGGACCGGACCGAACAACAGGCCACTCCCGGCCGCCAGCAGTGGGCCGGGGACGAAGACCGCCGCAAGCAGGGCCGATACCGGGATGTAGATCAGCGGCGCGACCGGACCGCTCCTCGCGACGGCGGCCCGCACGGCCTCGATGTCGATGGCCCGTTGGACGGCCACCAGATAGAACAGAGTGAGCAGGAACGCGAAGAAGACCGCCAGTCGCAGAACGTGCGGCCGACGGCTTGGTGCCGGGGAGTCCCCGCCGCCAGATCCGCCCGTCATGGTGGGTTCAGGGTAATGGGGTGGGGTAGAAAAGCCATGGGGGCGCAGAACACACCGGAGCACAACGAAATGGAGCGCAGCATGGAATCGGTTCGGGGGAGCAACGTCTTGATCACGGGCGCCGCGATGGGCCTGGGCAAGCTGTTCGCCACCAACGCAGTCAGGGAGGGTGCCGCCGCCGTCGTACTGTGGGACGCCAATGAGGCGGCGCTGAAGGAAACGGCCGCCGAACTGGAAGCCGCGGGGGGCAAAATCCACTACGAAGTCGTCGACGTCACCTCCCAGTCTCTGGTAAGCGAGGCGGCCGCGCGGGTCGGCACCGACATCGGCACGATCCACGTGCTGTTCAACAACGCCGGCATCGTCCGGGGCAACGGCTATTTCTGGGAAAGCGATCCGGGTGACTTCCTGCTGACCATGGAGGTCAACTCCATAGGCCCGATGCTGGTGGCCCGGGAGTTCCTGCCGGCGATGGTCCAGTCGGATAGGCCGTGCCGCCTGGTCAACATCGCCTCCTCGGCCGGGCTGAATGCAATCCCCCGGATGGCGGCCTACGCCGCCTCGAAATGGGCCGCGATCGGCTTCTCCGACTCGGTGCGACTCGAACTCGAACAGGCCGGCCACCACCAGGTCAAGGTCACGACGGTCTGCCCGACCTACATCAACACCGGAATGTTCGAGGGCGCCAAGGGAATCCTGTTCACCCCGATGCTCAAGCAGGAGGACGTCGTCGACGAAACCTGGAAGGCCATGCTTGCGGGCAGCCCGTTCGTCGTGATGCCGTGGACATCGCGGATGAACAAGGTGCTGACCGGGGTGCTGCCGACCCGGCTGCGCGACATCTATCTGCGTCGCGTCGGGGTCTACAACTCGATGGACGAGTTCACCGGCCACTAACCCCGCCAGAGACCGGAGTCGCGGATCGCCTCGGCCAGTGCCTCCACGACGGCCGGGTCGTGCGGCAGCGGAAGGTAGACGATCGCGAGGTCCAGCCCCTCGGCCCCCAGCGCGATGGCATCCTCGATGACTCCGCGCTGGCCGCGATCCGGACTCAGCCGGATATGCGCGGACAGCATGATGTCCTTCGGATTGCGGCCCACCTCGGCGCAATGCGCCTTGAGTACGTCACGTTTGCGGGCGAACTCTGCTGGTGTCCCGCCGACGAAGTTCCAGTGGTCGGCGTACTTGGCGGTGATCCGCAACGTGCGCTTCTCCCCGTTGCCGCC
>CAZRFC010000167.1:0-9116 GCA_964598975.1 uncultured Mycobacterium sp.
TTCGCCTAGTGGCCTATGGCGCTCGCCTGGAACGCGGGTTGGGTTAATAGCCCTCAGGGGTTCAAATCCCCTATCCTCCGCACCTGTCCGGGGTGCGATCAGGACCTGATCGCACCCCGGACCGCAATCTGAGGAGGGGCATTGAGTCGCCGCGCCGCGAGGGGTCTGCATCTCGCCCTCATCCTGGTCGGCCTCCTGCTCTACCTGGTGTTCGTCCTGCCCCGGTGGTGGGTGCTGACGGGTGATATCCCGACCGGTGTGGCGATCGCGGGCCGTCTGGCGGCCGGTGTCCCCATTGCGCTGGCCGCGCTGCCGGTGTTCGCGATCCTGCGCGATGCGCTGGCCCGCACGGCCAAGGTTCCCGAGTTGGCGCTGCGGCTGCGGGCCTGGTCGGCGGTGCTGCATCTGATCGCCGGTGGGCTGATCGTGCTGGCGGCCGTGGTGGAGATCTGGCTGCGGCTGAGCGTCGGCGGCCCGTACCTGTTCGCCGTCTACGGTGCGGCCGCATCGATCGCCATTCTGGCGGTGCTGGCGCTCTACCTGTCGTTCGTCGCCGAGAAGCCGCCGGCTGAGCCCAAGCCGCCCAAGCCGCCCAAGGCGAAGAAGGTCAAGGCGGACAAGACTGACAAGAAGCCGCGCGGCAAGAAGAAGCGCGGCACCACCGAGTCGGCGGAGGAGACCGCAGACGTCGAGACCACCGATGTCGTCATCGACGAGGAGTCGGTGGCGATCGCTGAGGCCCTCGACACGGACACCGACGCCGACATCGAAGAAACCGTAGTGGTCGAGGCTGAGACCGTTGAGGTCGTTGCCGCCGCCGACGAGACGATCGAAACCGACGAGGTCATCGACGAGACGACGGTCAAGGCCGCCGAAGCGACCTCAACCGGGCTGCGTAATAAGCGCCCAGCCGGCAAACGCCTGCGCCGGCTGGGCCGCTAGCCGCTTAGACGATCGTCCCGCTCGTCGTCGTCGGAAGCTCGATCACGGCGTCGCTGATTTTGATCGTCCCGAACTTGCCGCTGTTGAAAAGCGTTGCGCCGCCCACGATCTGCAACGTCAGCGACGAGTTGGCGGTCGGCGCGGTGTAGGCGATGTTAGCCAGTTCGGCCAGTTCCACGGTGTGGGTCCTACCGTCCAGGGTCACCGGGATCTGCGTGGCGATGTTGCCGAGCACCCGACCGGTGGCGTTGTCGACAATCTGCCCGTAGACCGCCTTGGCGGTGCCGATACCGGAGTAGGTGAAGCTCACCTTCGGAGTTCCGACGATCTGAGTGCCCGCCGTCGCAACCGTGATCGGTACATCAACGGAATTCCTCGCCTCCGTGGCGAAGACCTGGTTGAGCGGGAACGAGCAGGCGTCCGCGACGCCGCAGGCGTTGGTCCTGTTCGGTCCCGACCCGCCGATGGCAAGCGGCAGGATGCCCAACCGGCCACCGTCGGCGTTGGTTCCCGTCACCGTCCCGGTGACGAATCCGTTGGCGAACGGCATCAGGGCCGAGGCGTAGTGGTTGGCAGTCTGGTCCCACCATTGGAACGTCGGAACGATCTGATCGATCGGCAGCGGTGCGCCTTTCACGTAGGTGTTGAGCCACGCCATGTTCTGGGTGTAGATGGTGGTGGCCTGGGCGGTCTGCTGCTGGGCATTCAGATCGAAGCAGACACCGTGGCCGCCGCAGTACCAGACCATCTTGACCTGGTTGGCGTTGGCACCACTGAAGTACGGGTTCTCCTCCAGTTGGGTCTGCGCGTTCTCAATGGCTTCCGCCAGTGGGAACAGCGCGTCGACGATACCCTGGACGTACATCGTCGGGATGTTCAGCTTGGTCAGCAGCGAAGTGGGTCCGCTGCTGGTCAGGACCGCCTGCCCGGTCGGAGTGATGGTCCCGAACAAGTTCCCGGTGAGCAGAGCCAGCGGGATCTGGGAGTTGACCCGGCTGAGCGAGGACGCCCCCGACCCCAGCAGGGTGAAAGCGAGGGCATTGGCCCACGCGGTCTTGAAGATCTGGTCCGGGTACAGCGACTCGTTCAGGGAGTTCCAGGCGATGGCGGGAATGACCGCCTTGATCCGTGGATCGACCGTGGTCATCTGGATTCCGCCGCCGTACGAGCCGCCAGCCATACCGATCAGGGGTGAGCCCTGGACCTGGATCGTCGGGGTGTTGGCCAACGCCCAGTCGATCAGCGCGGACACGTCACGTCCCTCAAAGAAGGGGTTGTCCAACTGGAGGATGCCGCCGGAGTCGTACTCACCGCGGGGATCCCAGGTGACGACGTTGAACCCGGACTGGGCCTGCAACGCCCCGCGCAGGATCGAGAGGCCCGGGGTGGAGCCGGCAGCCTGGTTGGTTCCGTACGGGTTGGTTTCGCCCGGGGAGCCGAGGCCGGGTCCGTTGAAGATGGTCGCCCCGTAATTGCCCGGCAGGAGGGCGTTTGCCACTGCCGGGAAGAAGTTGGTGCTGATGTTCGTGCCGTCCCAGGAGTCGACCATGTAGGTGTAGGCCACCGGCTTGCCGGCCGTATAGCCGGTGATCGGCCCGTCGAAGTTGACCGAAATCTCGGCTACCGCCGATCCGCCGATGATGGGGGCCAGCAGGTTGCTGATCAGCGGCGCCCTCTGCAGGAAGTCGATGATCGGCTGGGCGATCATCCCGACCAGCGGGATGTTGACCAGGAACTGATCGAATTTGGTGACCTCGCTGACCCGCACGCTCCAGGTCTGGGTGCCCGACGGCTGCTTGAGCGGGTTCGGGGCGTCGGGGTCGATCCAGGTGGCGTACGGCAGCAGGGTGTAGCTCTGAGCGCCGTTGCCCGGAAGCGGGCTCGGCACGTTGCCGATGTAGATCTTGCCGCCGGCGCTGGAGTCGACGAAGGTGTAGCTCAAGGCGTTGCCCCGGGCGCTGGTCGCGTTGAGATTGCCCTGCAGGATCCCGTCGTAGTAGTAGACGTTCGGATCCACCGTGACGCCATTGTTGGTGACGGCTGACGCCGTCACCAGCGCCTGGGGAGAGTCGGTGGCCGCCACGCCCCCGCGCCGGGAGGCCAACGCAAGGAAGGCCGCAAGCAGCGGGGAGTCGACCGGGGACGTCGGGTCTGCGTCCGCGCCGTCGGACGGATCGGCGGCACCGGTGACGAAGGCCGTCATCTCGCCGTCCGGATCGGCCGCCAACGGCTCGGCGATCTCGACGGGCCCGACGACGTCCTCGACGACCGGGTCGGTGATCGTTACGACCGGCGGCTCGATCTCGGGAGCGTCAACACTGACGGCGGGAGGCTCGACACCTACCTCGACCACCTCGGCGAGAGGCTCTGCGTCGATCTCGACTACCGGTTCGACAGCGGCCGCCCGGGCGCGGGGGGCTGCTGCCGCCGCGGGCGCGGCGTTATCCGAAGCCGCCGCAGTGCGCGCACCGCGGACGGTCGCCGACGAACCGCGAGCGGTCCGCGCCGGAGCGCTCCGCACCGAGGAGTCCGACGACTCCCTACCCGCTGCGGCGCCGGACGAACTACCGGCGTCATGGTTGGACCGGTCCGCCGAGGCCACCCCGGAACCCCCGGCGAAGACGACGGCGCCGACCCCCAGGGCCACCGCCAATCCACCGACTCGACCAACGAATTGCGATGCACCCATGACGTCCTCCAGAAGATTGCGGGGAAACCCTGGAGTGACGTTAACCCGGCTCACACCTTCGTTAGGTCACATTCTTGGGAAACGCTCGCAGATGTTTCCCAGCGGAGGCCGTCGAGCATCACCAGATGGAGAAGTCCGTCGAACCGATCCCGTCCGGCCCCGCGTAATTCATGTAGATGGGGTTCTGCTTGTAGGGCGCGTTGCCGCTGTTGAACAGGCCCGTGTCGATGACCGGGGTGCCCTGGCTGACCGTCGTGTACGTCCACAGCACGGTCGTTCCATCCGGGGCGTAGCCGGTGATCTTCACCCCGGCCGGCAGGTAGTCGACTCCGCCAACGTTGACCAGCGTGACGCCGTCCGGAACGGCGGAGCGCGGAATGGTTCCGAAGACGCCGCCGGAGTCGATGATCGCGCCGTGTTCGCTCAGCGTCCCGTCGGCCACCTTCACCTTGACGAAGGCATCCGGCGCCCCCGGCAGGGACACCCTGGTCGGCAGCGGGTTGGGCCCGAGGATCATCACGCCACCCAGCCCAAGTGGGAGCAGGCGCTGGAAGACCAGCACGCCGTTGTGGAGTTCTCCGGGCATTACCGCGGTCGGGATCGGCACCGGGCCGGGGCCGGCAGTGTTGGCGCCGACGCCGAGGATGCCGTCGCCGTAGAAGAAGAACTCCTTGAAGAGTTCCTCGCTGTCGGGATATTCGTCGTTGTTGGTCACCAGGTTCACCGGGGCGGTGGTCACCGCGCCGCCGCCGAGGTCGACGGTGGTGTTGTAGGTCTCGTAGTGGTAGCAGAGGCCGCCGCTGAAGCAGCTGTTGCCCTCGCCGACCTTCGGGCCGAGGTTTGCGGTGCCGACCTTGTCGCGGGTGGTCACCAGCCCGGAGGCGCCGGTGTCGAGCAGCAGGCTGGCCCGGGAGCCGCCGTTGATCCTGGCGTTGACCATCGGCTGGGTGCCCAGCTTCACCCGGATCGGCACCACGGCGTAGATCTTGCTGTTCTGCTGCGCCGAGGCCACCACGGCTTCCGCTGCGGCGACGTCAGCACCGACCCAACCGAGGGTGGGGATCAGCCGGCCGGCGACGCCCAGCGAAACCTGGGCCACGGTCGGCACCAGCATCTCGTTGAACACCGCGGTACGGCCGAGCCACTTGACCAGCGGAATGCCGGACGTGGCCGCCATGAAGTTCTGGACGCCGGGGTTGGTCGCACCCCACAGCATCAGGGACAGCTGGGCAGTGGCCAGCAGCGCCTGCGGGCCCAGGGAACCGACGCCGGCCAGGATGTTGCCCGCGCCCCAGGTCGCCTCGTTGATCAGGGCCTGTGCGGCTTTGATCTCGCCCATCGCGATCGCGAGGCGTGCTCCCGGCACGATCGGGATGTTCGGCAGCCAGGACTCCATGCTCGGAGCGGGGTCCGAAGCGGCGGGGGCGGCGGCTGCCGGGGCCGCGGGCGCCGACGGTGAATCCTGAACGGCGGGAACCGGATCGGGCAGCGACGGTACCGCCACCTGTGTGGTCAGGTCCCGGGCCGACCGGATAGTCCGGCGGGGAGTGGCAGCCGGAGCGTCGTTATCGGCCTCGAGGGTCGCGGCCGCTGCAGGTGCCACCGAGGTGGTGCGATCCGGAATCGCGGGGACGGCGGGCACCCGGTTGCGGCGCTGCGACACCGTCGTCCGGCCTGAATCGTCGGCCGCTGCGGCGGCCCGGTCGGCGTTGGCCCCCCGACGCTTGGTGGCCTCGGGCTTGGTGCCGGCCTTGGGGGGGCCGGCGTTGGGGCCGGCCTTGGGGCCGGCGTTGGTGTCGGCGGTTGCCGACGCATCACCGGCGGCAGCGCTCGACGAGGACGGCGATGTCGCCGCGTCGGCACCGGGGGCGGCGAACGCGACGGCGGTGCCACCGACCATGGCGGCACCCATGCCCAACGTCACCGCGCCGGCACCCAGCCACGCATAGGGCTGAACACGACGGTGGGCGGCCCGTTTGCGAGCGGCTCGGGACATGGATTACCCCCAAAAGCTTTAGCGGGAAATGACCTTAAGTTTTGCTGAGATGTCTACCACACTTTTCTGAGAGTGGGTACCGGTCGCAGCGTCCTCAGGGCCGGTAGACGGCCAGCGCCCGGTAGTGGGCGGCAAACTTTGCCCGATCCAGCGCCGGACCCACCTCGCCGTCCCGCGCGATCGGGGTCGGGCCGTCGAGGACTTCCAAGGCGAATTCCGGCACCTGTAACTCGTGATAGAGCGGACTGCGCTCCAACCGGCCGAGCAGCAACGCCGCGACGATCCTCAGAGTCGACAGCGGCCGCCCCGTCTCCAGGAACCGCACGTCGATCAGACCGTCGTCCATCCTGGTCCGGCGGGCCGGGGCGAATCCCGACGGCAGGTAGACCGAGTTGCCCAGGAAGAACAGCGAGGTCCGCAGGGTCTTGCCGTCGTAGCGGATCCGGACCGGCCGGTCGCGCAGCAGTGTGTGAGCCATGGCGTAGATGCCGGCGAGTGTTTTGCCGACCCGATGCTCGAGCCTCTCCCGGATCGCGACGTAGTGGGGGTAGGAGCCGATGCTGGCGGTGTTGACCACCATGTCGGCGTCGTTGAGGCAGACCAGGTCGACCGCACCGACGCTGCCCGTCCGGATCGCCGAGACGGTGCGCTCGACGGTGTCGCAACCGACGTCCTTGGCGAAGTGGTTAAAGGTGCCGGCGGGGAAGACGGCCAGTGGAATCCCCTGTCGCACAGCGATTCCCGCGGCTGTCGATACCGTTCCATCGCCGCCGGCCACAGCGAGGACCTGCGCCCGGTGCGCGGCGGCACGCAGGACGTCGTCGGGGGCGTCGCCCTCTCCGAGTGCGACGATCTCGGCGGCCGGGAGCGCGTCCCGCACCTGCTCGATGACCCCGGCCCCGGCCCCGCTGCCCGACTCCGGATTGACCACCAGCACCACCCCGGCACCGTCGGGCCGCGGTGGGGCCGGGATCCGCAGCGGTTCGGTGGCGGGCAGGCGCCCGGGTACCACCGGAGGCACCAACCGCCCGCTCAACACAGCGATGCCGGCTCCGATCCCGAAACCGGCGAAGACGTCGCCGGGGTAGTGCGCGCCGGTGACCACCCGCGACAGCCCGACCAACCCTGCCAGCAGGGCCAGTCCGAGGCCGATCGGCGGGCTTTCCAATCCGACACCGACCGCGAAAGCGGCCGCACTGGCCGAATGACCGGACGGCAGGGAGTTCGATGTCGGGACACGATGGGATCGGCGCAGCAACGGAACCATGAGGTGATCCGGGCGGGGCCGGACCCACAACCGCTTGGCGATCTGGTTGGTCAGCAAACTGGTCGCAGCCAGACTGATCACGCCGCGGGCCGCCCCCCGGCGGGCGGCGGGCGTGCCGGCGGCCATCAGGGTCCCGGCCAGCGCCAGCCATAGCTTGGAGTGGTCGGCCGCTCGGGTCAGCACCGGCATGGTGGCGTCGAGCAGCGGGCTGGGCGATTCGGCGACCGCTTCGAACACCTCGCGGTCCAGGGTGCCGAGGCCGGCGGTGATCTGGCGGAGGCCGCGGGCCTTCAGGAGCGGTCTGGGCATATGTGCCTGTAGCCGCGTCCGGCGGGTTCTAACGCCGGGTTTTCCCGGGGTTTTCCCGGGAGCTAGGTCCCGTCACGCAGCGGTCGGCCCGCCGGGTCTCGCACCCTGTCGGTCAGGATCAGAACCGCGTCGATGAGGCCCCAGATGACTGCGCCGATCCCGCAGGTGATCAGTCCGACGATCAACTGCGCGATACCCAAGCCGGTGTAACCGAGATAGATACGGCCGATTCCGACGACGCCGATGAGGCCGAGCAGTTGCAGGAGCCCGGCCACAACCTTGGACTTGTCGGACAGCGGCTCTCCGGTCAGCGGATGCCGGCCGTAGGGCGCTGCAGGGTCCGGGTAGAAGCCGGGGTACGGCCCGGGCGGCGGGTACTGCCCGGGCGGAAAGTACGGCGGTGGCATGCGGTCTTCGATGCCCCCGAACTGCGGCTCAGTCATGTATTCAGCATGCCAGAGAGCGCGGCGAGTCCCCCGCTGCGCGAACGCGGGAAACGGCAGCTGGCCGGCGTCCTCGAATTCCGGCAATTCATTGCGCTGACGACGTCGCCGTTGCAGGATCGGTTGTATCTGCAAATTCCTCCGCGCTGAAGTTGGGGATACATGTGCGACATCGCTCCCGGGCCCGAACCCCTCGGTGAAGTCGAGGCTGCCCTGGAAGCGTTCTGGTCACTCCACGACGAGGTTCCCGAGCGGGTGCGCACAGAGATTGGAATCGCCGTCGTCGAGATTGCGGCCAACATCCTCGAACACGGTCATGCCGTCGGCTTCCAGATGGACCTGCGGGCTCTTCCCGACGGAATAGAAGTCGAGTTCACCGACAGCGGCGATCCCGCAGAGGTCGATCTCGATGCCGTCTGCATGCCCGACGAAATGGCCGAACGGGGACGCGGCCTGGCGATGGCCCAGGCGGCCCTGCGCCTCCTGTCGTATTGCCGCGACGAACTCGGCAACCATTGGAGGCTGGTGAGCAAGACCTTTCCCGGCACGGCACACCGGGCCTGATCCTCCACCGAGGACGACCCGGGCATCAGTCGAAGGTCAGCTGGATCAGTGAACAGTCGTCCTCGAACGCCCCCGACGGGGTGTGTCCCTTGAGTTCGGTGATGAGTTCGTCGAGGGTCCAGGCCGGTGACGCGGCAACCCGTCGGGTCAGTTGCAAAAATTCGTCCCACCGCAGTTGCCTGTCGTCGTCTCCGTCGATCTCACTCGCGCCGTCGCTGTAGACCAGGAGCCGGGCCCCGGCGGCATTGTTTGGGTCCGCGAACTGAACTGGGTATCGGTGAACATTCCGATCGGTGGCGACGTCGCGGGCAGATCGGTTACGACAACGTCCAGGCCGGCCGAGTTGAAAACCAGAGCGGGAGGGGCACCCGCACTGGCGTAGCTGAGGGTGCGACCGGACGCCTGATACACGCCGTACCACATCGTGAAGTAATGCTCGTGGTGCTGCTCATCTGGAAGCGGTGGTTCAGTTCGGTCAGCACGGCCTCGGGATTCAAGAGGGTCTCGCCCGAGATCGAACGGGATCGCAGCATGTTGTGCACGGACACCGACAGCAGCGCGGGTTCCAGACCGTGTCCGGATACGTCGAGCAGGTAGACCACCAGGTGGTCGTCATCGATCCAGAGGTAGTCGAAGCTGTCCCCGCCGAGTTCACGGGCCGGCAGGTAGCGCGAGGAAATGTTCACCCGGCCGGTCAGGCCGTGCGGCAGGATCGACGCGGTGTATCTGGCTGCGCTTTCCAATTCCGAGGTCAACAGGTCTGCGTGCCACTGGATCTGCTGAGCCAGAACGCGATTCCGTTCTTTCGCCTCCATCAGGGCGGTGATGTCCTGCTGGATCGAGACGTAGGCCACGATCACGCCGCCGGTATCCCGAACAGGCGAGACGTTCCACTGAACGACATAG
>CAZRFC010000168.1:0-9037 GCA_964598975.1 uncultured Mycobacterium sp.
GTTGGCAACCTCGGTGCCCGCCAGTGGGCCGTCCTCGATGCTCTCGGTCCAGCCCGCCACCCGGCCACCCAGGTTGGGCTCGCGTTCCAGAACCTCCACCGAGACGCCGCGTTCGGCCAGGCCGGTCGCGGCGGCCAGACCGGCGATCCCGGCTCCGACGACCACCACGTGCGGTCGCTGAGTCAAGGCCGCGGCGTTGGTCAGTCCGGCAGGGCCGGGATGACTCACCCGGCGGGGATCTTTCATGGTGCCTCTCCGATGAACGTGTGGACGATGCCGCGCTGCCAGCCGGGCATGGTTTCACTGTGCACACCGGTGAAACCTGCTGCTGCCAGGCGACGTTGGAACTGGGCTGCGCCGTCGAAGCTGTTGACACTGCGCCACAGGTGTCGGTACAGGGTGCTGTCGCCGGTCTTCCGCCAGCCGGCCGGGATGATGATGCCCCAGCACACCGCGTTCCAAACAGCCTGTGCTGCTTTGGAATCGCGCACCGAGTACTCGTGCAGGGCCAGGGTTGCACCCGGCCGCAGCATGGTCAGGAACCGGCGCAGTTGGGCGTCCGGGTCGGCGAGGTTACGCAGCAGGTAGGCGGCCAGGATGCCGTCAAAACCACTGTCGTTGAACTGCTCGATGGGTGAATGGACGAACCGCACCGAGTCCGGCCAGGATTTGGCGGCCGCCTGCTCCAGCATGCCGGCCGAGGCGTCGACGGCGACGATCTGGGCATGCGGCGCCGCCTCCAACAGTGCCGCGGTTGAGGCGCCCGTTCCGCACCCGGCATCGAGAAGCCGCAGGCCCCGCCCGCCGTTCGGAATCCGCATGCGGTGCGCCGAAATCCGCAGATGGTCGTGATAACCGGGGTTGGCGCCGACGAGTTTGTCGTAGGCTTCCGCGCCCACGTCGAAGGCACCGGGAACCTCGGGCCGGGACAGTCCAGATTTCGACAGCCGTTTCATCGCTGCGCCCGCTGTCGGTCAGGCCGCGAGCCGGCGGGCGCGACGAGCCCGCACCAGCCCGCCGGTGAACACCCGCAGGCGCCGGCCCATACCGACCGATGCGCGCTCGCTGAACACCGCGAAGTCGATGTCCTCGATGCGATCGAGGATCTCCGAGTACAGGGTGAAGGCCGTCGTGACACATGGCCGCGACTGCGGGGCCAGCAGCGCTATCGCCTTGTGCGCCTCGCGGTACTCCGCGCGGGTGATCTCGTGCTGGGCGGCCAGGGCCTGCCGGACCCGAGGGTCGGTTCGGTGGTTGTCATGGCACCAGGTCAGCAGCGCGCGATCCACCCCGAAGGCGGCCAACTCATCGGCGGGCAGATAGACGCGGTTGCGCTCGAGGTCCTCGTTGATATCCCGCAGGAAGTTGGTCAGCTGGAACGCCCGGCCCAGTGCCTCGGCTCCGGGCTCGGCGTCGGCCTGCGGACCCACCGTGCCCAGGATGGGCAGCATCTGCAGGCCGATCACCTCCGCGGACCCGCGCATGTAGTGGTTCAGCGCCGGCCGGTCCGGATAGTCGGTGACGGTCAAATCCATCCGCATCGACGTCAGGAACTCGTCGAACAGGCTCAGCGGGATGCGGTAGCTGCGCGCGGTGTGCAGAACTGCGGGCAGCACCGGTTCGACGTCGGTGTCGTCGCCGTTCAGGAAGCGTGCCGCAAGCTGTTCGAGTCGGGCGGAGCGCTCCTCGACCGTCGCATCGGAGTCCAGGTCGTCGAGGATGTCGTCGGCGTACCGGGCGAAACCGTAGAGCGCGTGCACCGCAGGACGCTGCGATGGGGCGAGCAATCGGGTAGCCAGAAAGTAGGTCCGCCCGTGCTCGGCGTTGAGCCGCCGGCAGTAGCGGTAGGACTCCCGCAGCCGCTCGTCGGAGATTCCGGCCGCGTGCAACTCGGTGTGGATCATGCCCGCACCTGTTTGCTTCCCGACCCGATGACCGCCCGCCGGGACGGATCGACCGGCCCGGTGATGCGCTCGGCGGCCAGGCGGCCGGACAGCAGGGCGGTCGGAACACCGACCCCGGGCACTGTCGATCCGCCCGCCAGAACGGCGTTGTCGATACCGCGCACCAGGTTCGCCGGCCGGAACGGGCCGGTCTGGGCGAAGGTATGCGCCAACGCGAACGGGGTGCCCGCCGTCATGCCCTGTCGCGCCCAGTCCGCCGGGGTGACGACGTCGAGGATGTCGGCGTCCCGGTCGAGGCCCGGTAGCAACCGGTCGGCCGCGGTTGCCAGCACCTCGCGCGCGTAGCTGTCACCCTGGACCGCCCAGTTGACCTTCCCGACTTCCAGATTTGGGCACGGCGCGAGAACGTAGAGGAGGTCGCGGCCGGGCGGCGCCAGGGTGGGATCACCCGCGGACGGCATCGTCACCAGGATCGACGGGTCGGTCATCAGGACGCCGTCGCGGATGATCTCGTCGAAGGTGCCCGCCCACTTCCCACCGAAGCTGATGTTGTGGTGCTGCAGGCCTGACCCACTCCGCGCCACCGAACTGGGCACACCGACGTGCATCACAACCGCCGACGGCGCCGGACGCATCTTGACCGGCCGCCGCGGCGTCCGCCCCAACAGCTGATAGGTCAGCGGGAGTTCGGTGGTGAGAACCACTGCGTCGCAAGCGATCCGGTCACCGGAATCAGTGCACACCGCAGTGACACGTGAGCCGGACTGCTCCAGTCGCGTGACGCTGGTGTTGTAGCGGAACTGCACCCCGGCCGCGGTTGCGGCGGCGGCCAGCGCCTCGGGTACCGCCCGCATGCCGCCCCGGGGGAAGTAGACCCCCGCCACGGTGTCCATGTAGGCGATCACCGCGTAGGCGGCCAGCGCATGCTGGGGCGGAACGCCGGCATAGAGGGCCTGGAAGGTGAAGATCCGCTGGACCCGCTCGTCGGTGATGAACCGGCTGACCATCTTCTCCCAGCCGCGGAACCCCCCGATCGCCGCCAGCCTGGCCAACTGCGGTGTCAGCAGCGATACCGGCGAGTTGAAGTTGGAGCCGATGAATCCGTCGATCTCCAATTTGTAGAGCTCGGTGAGCCACTGGCGCAGCCGCTGGTAGCCGGCCGCCTCATCGGGACCGGCGAAATCCCTGATGGCCTGGGTCATGGCGGCGCCGTCGGTGTGCACGTCGAGCACGCTTCCGTCGGCGAACGACGCCCGGTAGGCGGGGTCGAGCAACATCAGTTCCAGGTAGTCGCCCATCGACGCGCCGACGGCGTTGAACGCGTCCTCGATGATGTCGGGCATGGTCAGGACGGTGGCGCCGGTGTCGATCCGGTAGCCGCGGATGTCGGCTTGGCCGACTCGCCCGCCGGGGAAGCCGAGTCGTTCGACGACGGTCACCGACCGCCCCTGGCCGGCGAGCTGCATGGCGGTGGACAACCCGGACAGTCCGGCTCCCACCACGACGACGTGGTCGGTCTTCCCGGGCACGGTACGCACTGTGCTCATCTGAATGGGGCTCCTTTGCTCCAGGTCATGCTCGAGTTGTGCTCAGGTTGTCCGCTGGGTGCAGACGGCGGCCATATCGGCCAGGGCGTCACGCACCCAGGGGTCGATCCGGTGGTCATCGATGTGGTCGATGGCGAAGGCCACCCGTTCGGTGATCAGTTCTTCGATCCACTCCCGTGCGCCGGTCGCCACGATCAGAGCGCGCCAGCGCGCGATGTCGGCGTCGTCGATGCTCTCGGCCGCCATCAGTTCGCCGAACTGTCGCCGGACGGCCGGATCGGCCATCCGCTGGGCCGCCACCACGACGCTGGTGGCCTTGCGCTCGGCGAGATCCCCGCCGGCGGGCTTGCCGGTCTCCGTCGGCGAGCCGAACACGCCCAGAATGTCGTCACGCATCTGGAAGGCCTCCCCGAGGGCGCTGCCGTAGCCGCCCAGCGCGGAGATCAGGTGGTCACACCCGGCCAGCGCGGCACCGATTTCCAGGGGCCGGCGCACGGTGTAGTTTCCCGACTTCCGTCGGGCGACGTCGAGCACGGCTTCGAGGTCTGGCAGCGCACCGGCGTCGTTGGCCACGTCGGCGCACTGTCCGACGGCGAGTTCGATGCGCATCTCGTCGTAGTGCGGCCAAGCCCGCGAGAGGCCGTCGTGACCGATGCCGCTCTCCCGCATCATCTGTTCCGCCCACACCAGGCACAGGTCGGACAGCAGGATGGCCTGGGCCGCGCCGAAGCGCTCCGGCGACCCGGCCAGCCCGTGGTCGCGGTGCCATTGGGCGAACCGCAGATGCGCGGCGGGACGGCCGCGGCGTATGGACGAGTCATCCATGACGTCGTCCTGCAGCAGGGCGAAAGCGTGCAGCAGTTCCAGTCCGGCCGACGCCCGCAGCGCCGCTTCGGATTCGTTGGAGTTGTGCTCACCGCACAGCCAGCCGAGATACATGAAGGTCGAACGCAGGCACTTGCCCCCGTCGACGAACTGGACCAGCACGTCGGCGGCGATATCGACGCCGGTTCGGGCAAGCTGGGGCAGGCAACGGCTTTCCACGAAGTCGGCCACGTGCGCGAGCGCCCGGCGCCGGACTCCGTTTCGCCAGATCTCGAACTCGGCCCCGGGTGCGGCGACCGGCCCCCGCGACGTCGCGTCGATCGCGCGCAATGCCTGCTCCTGTTCCCCGAGTCCTCAGATGCCTTCCCGGCCCCGCTGTCATTCAAGTTGATCAATCGGCTCCGCGCTTGTCGGGACCGGACATGGTCACGTACGCGTAAGGTTTGCGCGGGGCCTTCTAGCTGGGCTTTTTCCAGCCGGCTCCAGGTCAGCGTAGCCCACCTCGGAAAGGTCGCCCAAATGCAGAAGCTCGGCGGAAAGGTCGCTCTGGTGACCGGCGCATCGTCCGGACTGGGCGCGGCGGTGGCGCAGTTGTTCGCCGAACAGGGAGCGTCGGTTTTCGGGATCGCCCGCGATCGACAGCGGATGTCGGAGGTCTTCGAGTCGGTCCCCGGCGGCGCATTCGCATCGGTGGACGTCACCGATCCGCAGGCCTGCCGGGACGCGGTGGCCCAGTGCGTTGAGCGGTTCGGCCGACTGGACGTATTGGTCAACGCCGCCGGGTTCCATCAGATGCGGCATACCCCCCAGGTCTCCGACGACGAGTGGTCCTACGACCTCGCCGCCAACCTTTCCGGCCCGTTCTACCTGTGCCGTGCGGCCCTGCCGCACCTGCTGGAGGCGGGCGGCAACATCGTCAACGTGGCGTCGGTGGCCGGGCTCGAAGGCGAGGTGTACTCGGCCGGATACTGCGCCGCCAAGCACGGCCTGGTCGGTCTGACCCGCGCCCTGGCGGTGGAGTTCACCCGCGAACAGTTGCGCGTCAACGTGGTCTGCCCGGGCGGCATGCTGACCCCGCAGGTCACCGAATTCGCCGCCCCGGAAGACGCCGACTACAAGCTGATCATGCGGATCGCCGCGCCACGGGGGCTGATGCAGCCCGCTGACGTGGCGACGGTGATCGCGTTCCTGGCCAGCGACGACGCGGCCGCGGTGCACGGCGCTGTCTACACCGTCGACAACGGAAAACTGGCCGGCTGATGCGGCCCTACTACTGAGCGGCCCGTTGCAGCACCGCGGTCATATCCGGGCAGTAGGTGCTGATGGCTGCGCCCAGGAACTGGGCCACCTGGGTTTGAGTGGTATCCCGGGCGAGGTTCTTGGTGATGAACGACATCGACGCGTATGCGTCGCCGTCGACGCCGCGGAACAGGCGCTTACAGGTGATCTTGCCCAGCCAGGCGTTGTAGTCACGCTGGCCGTAGATGCCGTAACTGTGCAACTGATTAGCGAAGTCGATATCCGGGTCCGCCTCCGCAGGTGGCGCCACCGCGATGGCGGCCGCCATTGCGACAACAGCGGCCGACGGTGCCATTACGCGACCCAGGATCGTCATACTTTCAGATTCTAAACCCAACAGTTACATGAGCTAATCTCTTGTCGGTATTCGGTCTTCTAAGGTCGCGGGGAAGCCAGTGGTGAAGTTGCGGAGGGGCGGGAAGTCCGGCGGAGAACGCCGCGGCAAGCCTTCAGCCGTCCCCTTGCTTCCGGTGGCCGTGATCCCCGTGACCGAGAACAACGCCGCCAACCGTCACGTCGGCGCCCACCCGGCGATTCCCCGCTTCATCCGGCTGTTCTCCGTCCCGATCCTGGTGCTCTGGCTGGTCCTGGTTGTCGTCCTCAACACCAAGATCCCGCAGCTCGAAGTAGTCGGTCAGATGCACTCGGTGTCGCTGGCCCCCACCGAGGCGCCGTCACTGCAGGCGATGAAGAAAGTCGGCCAGACCTTTCAGGAGTTCGACTCCGACTCCTCGGCGATGATCGTGCTCGAGGGCGACGCCCCGCTGGGCGACGAAGCCCACGACTACTACGCGCAGTTGATGGACACGCTGCGGGCCGACACCAAACACGTTCAGAACATTCAGGACTTCTGGGGTGATCCGCTCACCGCGGCCGGTGCGCAAAGCGCCGACGGCAAGGCCGCCTACGTGCAGCTCTACCTTGCCGGCAACCAGGGCGAGACGCTGGCTAACGAGTCGGTGCAAGCGGTCCGAGACATCGTCGCCGGCTCACCACCGCCGCCCGGCCTGAAGGTTTTCGTCACCGGGCCCGGCGCGTTGATGGCCGACCAACAAGAGGCCGGCGACAAGGGCGTCCACAAGATCACCGCGGTGACCCTGGTGGTCATCCTCGTCATGCTGCTGCTGGTCTACCGCTCCATCGTCACCGTCGTGCTCGTCCTGATGATGGTCGGAATCCAGGTGGCAGCGGCCCGCGGCATCGTCGCCCTACTGGGATACACCGACGTGATCGGCCTCTCCACCTTCGCGGTCAACCTGTTGACGACCATGGGCATCGCCGCGGCCACCGACTACGTGATCTTCATCATGGGCCGCTACCACGAGGCCCGACTGGACGGCGAAGACCGCGAGACCGCCTTCTACACGATGTATCACGGCACCGCACACGTGATCCTGGGCTCGGGCCTGACGATTGCGGGTGCGACGTTCTGCCTGCACTTCACCCGACTGCCCTACTTCCAGAGCCTCGGCATTCCGCTGGCGGTCGGCATGCTGGTGGCGGTGGTGGCCGCGCTGACCATGGCTCCGGCGATCCTCACCATCGGCAGCCACTTCGGCATCTTCGATCCGAAGCGCAAGATGAAGACCCAGGGCTGGCGACGGATCGGCACGGCCGTAGTCCGTTGGCCCGGGCCGATTCTCGTCGCCTCGATGGCACTGTCGCTGGTCGGCCTGCTGGCCTTGCCCTCCTTCGTCAACAGCTACAACGACCGCGAGTTCATGCCGGCGGACCTGCCCGCCAATCAGGGGTTCGCCGCCGCCGACCGGCATTTCCCGCAGGCCCGGATGAATCCCGAGTTGCTGATGATCGAGACCGACCATGATCTGCGTAACTCCGCGGACATGCTGGTCATCGACAAGGTGGCCAAGAACGTCTTCCACATCCCCGGCGTGGGCCGGGTGCAGGCCATCACCCGGCCGCAGGGCACCCCGATCGAGCACACCTCGATCCCGTTCATCATCAGCATGTCCGGCGCCACCCAGCAGTTGAACATGTCCTACATGCAGGACCGCATGAAGGACATGCTCAAAATGGGCGACGACATGCAGGCGACCATCGACAACATGGAGCGCATGTACGGGCTGATGCAACAGCTCAACGGCGTCACCCATGACATGGTCGGCCAGACCAAGGAGATGGTGGCCACCACCAAGGAATTGCGCGACCACATCGCCGATTTCGACGACTTCTTCCGGCCGATCCGCAACTACTTCTACTGGGAGCCGCACTGCTTCGACATCCCGGTGTGCTGGGCGATGCGGTCGGTGTTCGACACCCTTGACGGAGTCGACCGACTCAGTAATGACCTCGAGAAGATGGTGGTCGACATGGACCGCCTCGACGAGCTGATGCCGCAGATGTTGACGGTCATGCCGCCAATGATCGAGAACATGAAGGCCATGAAGATCAACATGCTGACCATGCAGTCCACCATGGGCGGTCTGCAGGATCAGATGGCCGAAATGCAGGAGAACGCCACCGCCATGGGCAAGGCGTTCGACGCGGCCAAGAACGACGACTCGTTCTACCTGCCGCCGGAGGTGTTCGAGAACGAGGAATTCAAGCGGGGGATGAAGATGTTCATCTCGCCGGACGGAAAATCGGTGCGGTTCATCATCTCTCACGAAAATGATCCCGCCACCCCGCAAGGCCTGGCACTGGTCGACAAGATCAAGAACGTGGCCTTCGAATCCATCAAGGGCACTCCCCTGGAGGGTTCGAAGGTTTACCTCGGCGGCACCGCGTCGGCCTACAAGGACATGCAGCACGGTGCCAACTACGACCTGCTCATCGCCGGACTTGCCTCGCTGTGCCTGATTTTCATCATCATGTTGATCCTCACCAAGAGCGTCATCGCCGCGGCGGTCATCGTCGGGACCGTCGCCCTGTCCCTGGGCAGTGCGTTCGGGCTGTCGGTGCTCATCTGGCAACACATCCTCGGCATCAACCTGCACTGGATGGTGCTGGCCATGTCGGTGATCATCCTGCTGGCGGTCGGATCGGACTACAACCTGCTGTTGGTGTCCCGCTTCAAGGAAGAGATCCACGCCGGCATCAACACCGGCATCGTCCGATCGATGGCCGGCACCGGCGCGGTGGTGACCTCCGCCGGGTTGGTGTTCGCCTTCACCATGGCCTCCATGCTCGTCAGCGATCTGCGGGTCGCCGGGCAGGTGGGCAGCACGATCGCCCTGGGCCTGTTGTTCGACACCCTGATCGTGCGGTCGTTCATGACTCCGTCCATCGCGGCACTGCTCGGACGCTGGTTCTGGTGGCCCCAGGTGGTGCGGCAACGACCGGTGCCCCAGCCATGGCCCGCGCCGAAGCAGCCGACAACGACCGACCAATTCGCCTTGGCCCCACAAGGAGGCTCATGATGAGACGTATGCGGACTCTCCCGATGCTGGCGGCGGTGCTGGCGGCGGCCACACTCGCGCCGGCCACCGCCGGCGCCGACGC
>CAZRFC010000169.1:0-8982 GCA_964598975.1 uncultured Mycobacterium sp.
ATCTCACCCTGACGCTCAACGGCCTCCAGCCTGGCGGTCCGGTTCGCAAGGTCCGCATCACCAAGCAGCCGACGGGGAGGTGCACGCCGCAATGAGGACTCTCCAAGGAAACAATCGGGTCCGGGTAGGTCTCCTCGGTCTGCTGGTCTTGGTGATGGTCGTCGTCGTCGGCCAGAGCTTCGCCAGCATCCCGATGCTCTTCGCCAAGCCGATGTACTACGCGCACTTCTCCGACGCGGCCGGTGTAGCAGCCGGCGACAAGGTCCGCATCAGCGGCTACGACGTCGGCCAGATCAAGTCGATGAAGATCGACGGCGACCGCGTCAAGGTAGGGTTCACCCTCGGCAGCCACCGAATCGGTACCGACAGCCGGCTGTCCATCCGCACCGACACCATCCTCGGCAAGCGGGTCATGGAGATCGACCCGCGCGGAAGCAAGGCACTCCCGGTCAACGGACTCCTGCCGATCGAGCAGAGCACCACGCCGTACCAGTTGTACGACGCCTTCTCCGAACTGACCACCAACACCAGCCAGTGGGACCTCGACGCCGTCAAGCGCTCGCTGAACACGCTGAGCGAAACTCTCGATGCCAGCAAGCCGGAGTTGAAGGCGGCACTCGATGGAGTGACTCGGTTCTCCGACACCATCGGCAAGCGCGACGAGGCGTTCAAGGACCTCCTGGCGCAGGCCAACAAGACTGCCAGCGTCCTGGGTAATCGCAGCGAGCAGATCAACCGACTCCTGGTGAACACTCAGGTTCTGCTCGGTGCGGTGAACCAGCGCAGTGCCGAACTCGACGTGCTGCTGGCCAATGTTTCGGCGGTGTCTCAGCAGTTCGCTGGGTTCATCGACGACAACCCGAACCTCAATAACGTGCTAACTCAGTTGCAGACCATCAGCGACGTCCTGGCCAAGCACAAAGAGGACCTGGCCTACTCGATCACCACCGCGTCGAAGTTCATGGGCTCGCTCACCGAAGCGATCGGCTCGGGCCCGTACTTCAAGACCCTGCTGGTGAACATCCTTCCGTACCAGATCATCCAGCCTTGGGTTGATGCAGCGTTCAAGCAGCGTGGCATCGACCCCGAGGAGTTCTGGCGCAACGCGGGCCTGCCTGCCTACCAATTCCCCGACCCGAACGGGGCTACTCAGGCCAATGGTGCCCCGCCACCATCGCTGCCGGTCCGTGAGGGTACGCCTGACTTCCCCGGTCCCGCTGTCCCGCCCGGTTCACCGTGCTCGTACACGCCACCGGTCGGCGGTAACCCGACCCCGGGTAACCCGCTGCCCTGCGCGGCTGCGACCCAGGGGCCCTACGGTCCGGTTCCGGGCGGTTATGGCCCGCCTGACGTCATGAAATCCCAGTTGAACCCAGCTGCCGAGGCCCCGAACCACGGCGTCCCCGCCGCGGCGGTGCCTGGCATGGCCGGGCCGCTGGTCCCAGGTGCGCCCGGACCTGCTCTCGCACCGGGTCCCCCGGGAGCCCGCACGGTGCCTGTTCCGGGCCCGGGCAACGTGCCGAACATAGCGCCGACCGACACCGGAGGGGCATAGCCGATGTCCGTGCGTAACTTAGGACTGTCCAAGCTTTCGCGTACCGGGGCGATCATCGCCGCGCTGGTCGTGGTGCTGGCTCTGGTGGCGGCCGTCGTCGGGTACGAGATGTACAAGAGAGCGACGACGACCACCGTCACAGCCGAGTTCGACAACGCGTTGGCCGTCTATCCCGGCGACCGGGTCCAGATCATGGGCGTCAAGGTGGGCAAGATCGACAAGATCGAACCCACCGGCAACGGCGACCGCATGAAGGTCACCCTGAGCTTCGACAGCCAGTACAAGGTGCCGGCGAACGCGGTGGCGTCGGTGTTGAACCCCACGGTCGTGGCCTCCCGCGTTCTTCAACTGGACCCGCCCTACACCGGCGGTCCAGCCCTCGCGACCGGAGACAACATTCCCGTCGAGCGCACCCGGGTGCCGGTCGAGTGGGACGACATCCGCAGCCAACTCGACAAGTTGGTGACCGAGCTCGGCCCCACACCCAGCCAGCCCAAGGGGCCGCTGGGTGACCTGGTGGACTCCCTCGCCGACACCCTCAACGGCAAGGGCAAGCAGATCAACGAGACCTTCCGGTCGCTGTCCGATGCGGTCGCCGCTCTGAACGAGGGCCGCGGGGATCTGTTCGCCACCACGAAGGCGCTGGCCGTGTTCGTCAACGCGCTGCATCAGAGCGATCAGCAGTTCGTGGCCTTGAACACCAACCTGGCGACCTTTACCGGGGCTCTGACCAACTCTGACCAGGAACTCTCCAGGGCGCTGGTGGAGATCAACAACCTGCTCAAGACGGCCCGCAAGTTCGTCGACGACAACGGGTCTTTGCTTTCCCGCGATATCAACAACCTGGCGGACGTCACCAACGCCCTGATGCAGCCCGATGCCCGCAACGGCATCGAGACCGCTCTGCACGTCTATCCCACGCTGGCGGCGAACACCGCACAGATCTACCACCCGACACACGGCGCGATCGTCACCATTCCTGCGGTGGCCAACTGGGCGAACCCGATGCAGTTCCTCTGCAGCGCGATCCAGGCCGGCAGTCGCCTGGGTTATCAGGATTCCGCGGAGTTGTGCGCCCAGTACCTGGCGCCGATCCTGGATGCGACGAAGTTCAACTTCCCGCCGTTCGGCGTGAACCAGTTCGCGAGTGCCTCGACGCTGCCGAAGTACGTTGCGTACTCCGAGGAGCGGCTGCGGCCGCCCCCGGGTTACAAGGACACGACGGTGCCGGGTGTCTGGTCGCGTGACACCCTCTTCTCGCACGGCAATCATGAGCCGGGCTGGATTGTGGCCCCTGGTATGCAGGGACTGGAGGTGCAGCCGTTCACCGCGAACATGCTCACCCCGGACTCGTTGGCATCGCTGATGGGCGGCCCGGACCCGACCAGCTACCCGCCCGGCGGTCCGCGTGGTGGTGCGCCGTCGAACTCCTACGACCAGCTCAACCCGCTGCCGCCGCCGTGGTACCCAGGCGCACCGCCGCCGCCGGCCCCGGCGCCGGATGTGGTGCCAGGCCCGCTGCCGGTCTCCCAGCAGATCGGTCCGCCAGCACCCGGCGCCGCGGCGCCCGCTGCTGCGCCGATGCCCGCACCGCCCGCTCTACCTGCCGAAACGGGGGCCGGACAGTGACCGCAAAAGTGATCCGCGCGCGTCGGTTGGGGATGCGCGGTCTCGCGCTCGGCGTGACCGCAATGGTCCTGACCTCCTGCGGCTGGAAGGGCATCGCCAACGTCCCGTTGGACATCGGGCCCGGCAGCCAAAAGGGTTCGGAGACGATCTACGTCCAGATCCCGGATACGTTGGCGCTGAACGTCAACAGCCGGGTCCGGGTCGCCGATGTCTTCGTCGGCACGGTGCGCAAGATCGAACTCAAGGACTGGGTCCCCACGCTCACGCTCAATATCGAGCCGGGCCTCAACCTGCCTGCCAACACCACGGCGAAAATCGGCCAGAGCAGCATCCTGGGCAGCCAGCACGTCGAACTGGCGGCGCCGGCCAACCGGTCCTCGCAACCGCTGCGCGCCGGGGACACCATTCCGTTGGACCGCACCTCGGCGTTCCCCACCATCGAGCGCACACTGGCAAGCCTCGCGACTGTGCTGCGCGGTGGCGGCATCCCCAATCTGGAGATCATCCAGAACGAGGTCAACAACCTGCTGACCGGGAACGCCGATCAGATTCGGGCATTCCTGACCAAGCTCGACACCTTTACCGGCGAACTCAACAAGCAACGCGATGACATCGCGCAGGCTATCGAGTCGACCAACAATCTGTTCTCCTACGTCGCCAGCCGCAACAACACTCTCGACCAGTTGCTGGTGGATCTCCCGCCGTTGGCCGAGTACCTGGCCGGTTCCCGTGATCGACTGTCCGACGCGATTGTCGCGCTGGGCCGGTTCGGGAAGGTGACCGACGAGACGCTGACGGCCGCCAACGCCGACCTGCGGACCAATCTTGAAGTCCTGCAGCGGCCGCTGGTCCAACTGGGCCGCAGCGCACCATACTTCCTGGACGCAATGAGGTTGATCATCACCAACCCGTATCCGCTCGACAACATCCCGAAGGTTATCCGGGGCGATTACATCAACTTGTCGCTCAACGTCGACATGACACTGAGCGCCCTGGACAACGGCCTGCTCACCGGGACCGGAGTCAGCGGAATGTTGCGCGCACTCGAGCAGTCGTGGGGTCGTGACCCGAGCACGATGATCCCGGACGTCCGGTTCACCCCCCATCCGAATATGACTGACGGCGGCGGGCCGTTCGTCGAGCGTGGCGAGTAAGGGCGTGATCTGATGGTTCTTACCCGTTTCATCAAGACCCAGTTGTTCATCTTCATCCTGCTAACGGTCCTGTCGGTGATCGCCCTCGCGGTGTTCTACCTCCGGTTGCCCACCCTGGCCGGCATCGGCCAGTACGGGTTGAAGGTGGATCTGCCTGCCGCCGGCGGTCTGTACAAAACCGCCAACGTCACCTATCGGGGCGTCACGGTGGGCCGGGTCACGGACGTCGTGCCGACCGCCACCGGCGCGCAAGCCCACATCAGCCTCGACAAGAAGTTCAAGATCCCGGTGGACTCATCGGCGAACGTCCGGTCGGTGACCGCGGTCGGCGAGCAGTACATCGACCTTGTCTCGGCCGGCAACCCGGGTGATTACTTCAAGAACGGTGACACGATCACCAACAGCACCATTCCGGTGCCGATCGGACCCGCCCTCGACCGAGCCAACGCCGCTCTGGCATCGGTGCCGGCCGGCAAGATCCCCAGCCTGCTCGATGAGACTGCCCAGGCGGTCGGCGGACTGGGACCGACGCTTCAGAAGCTGGTGGAAAACACCCAGTCCTTCGTCACCGAGTTGTCCAACAACATCGGCGACATCAACAGCATCGTCGACAACGCTCCGCCGATCTTCGCCAGCCAGGTGCAGTCGTCGGCCTCCATTTACCAGTGGGCGGCCAACCTGAACTCGCTGACCGCTCAGGCCAAGGAGCAGGATGCGGCGCTGCGCAGCGGCCTGCAGGAGGCGGCGCCCACGGCGGAGCAACTCAACACGTTGTTCGTCGACGTCAAGGATGCCCTTCCGCAGACTTTGGCCAACGTCTCGATCATCACCGAGATGCTCAAGCGCTACAACAAGGGCGTCGAACAGGCCCTCGTACTGCTGCCGCAGGCCCCGGCTGCGGGCCAGGCAGTTGCCGCGCCGTTTCCCGGCGAGGCCTCGATAGACCTAGGCCTGTCCATCAACCAGCCGCCGCCCTGCCTCACCGGCTTCCTCCCGGCCTCCGAGTGGCGGTCGCCGGCGGACACCAGCATGAAGCCGGTCGAGGACGGGCTGTACTGCAAGGTGCCGCAGGATGTGCCCTCGAACACCGTCCGCGGTGCACGCAACCTCCCGTGTGTGGATGTACCGGGTAAGCGGGCTGCCACCCCCATGGAGTGCCGCAGCGACGAGCCGTACACCCCGCTCGGAACCAACCCGTGGTACGGCGACCCGCAGCAGATCCTGAACTGCCCGGCCGCCGGTGCCGCCTGCGACCAGCCGGTCAACCCCGGCACAGTAATCCGCGCACCGTCGATCAACAACGGGCTCAACCCGCTGCCGGCCGACCTGCTGCCGCCGCCTACGGCGCCGACCAGCGATGCGCCGTCCAAGCCGGGCCAGGGTACGGTTCAGTGCAACGGACAACAGCCGAACCCCTGCGACTACACGCCTACGGCGCCACCGGCGACGAATGCGTCAGCCACTTACAATGCGGCCAGCGGTGAGGTTGTCGGGCCGGATGGCACGGCGTACACCGTTCAGAATTCGACAACAACAGGAGACGACGGATGGAAGGAGATGCTGGCTCCGGCCAGCTGACCCCAACCCCGCCACTCGAAACCCGGCTGTCCGGCCGGCGGCTGTCCTCTGTGATCGCCGGTATCGCTCTGGGGGCGCTGCTCCTGACGGCGGCGGGTGTCTTGGCGCTCTTCGGGCATCACCGTAGTTCCGCGGCAGCGAACGACGAGGCAGTCGCGGTCGCGGCGGCCAAGGACTGCATCACGGCCACCCAGGCGCCCGACGTGAAGGCGATGAACGAAAGTCAGCGCAAGATCGTCGAGTGCTCGTCGGAAAACTATGCGGCGCAGGCGAATCTGTATAGCGGTCTGTTGTTCGACGCCTATCAGACCGTCAACGCTCAGGTGAAGGTTGCCGACATGCGGGCGGCGGCGGAGAAGCACAACCCCGACGGTTCGATCGACGTGCTGGTTGCCACCCGGGTCGCGATGTCGAACACCCAGCAGATGGATCAGGAACTCAGCTACCGACTGCGGGTTCGGATGGTGCCGTCGGACGGAACTTACAAGATCGACAGCATCGAACCGGTGAGCAAGTGACCGTCGCGCTGGACGGCGACCTAGACGGTTTGGACGACACCGAGGTCGAGCAGCCGTGGCTGTTCGACCCCCGTCAGGCTGACTGGTCGACACGAGCCGGCGCCTTCAGCATCGACGTCATCGCGGGGACGGCAGTGGCGGCCACCGTTCTCTTGGTCGGGTGGTCGGCCCCCGAGCGTGGCTGGCTCCAGTGGTTGTGTCTGGTGACGGCCGCTCTGCTGGTCCTGGCCATGGCCCTGAACAGATGGCTGCTGCCCTCGCTGACTGGCTGGACGCTGGGCCGCGCTGTCTTCGGGATCGCTGTGGTGGACCGCGACGAGGAGATCGCGGCCCCACTGCGCCTGATCTTGCGCGATCTTGCCCATCTATTGGACACCCTCCCGCTCTTCCTGGGCTGGCTCTGGCCGCTTATCGACCGGCGCGGGCGGACTTTTGCCGACATTCTGCTCGGTACCGAGGTTCACAACGTCGAGGATTCACGGCCGGATTGGACTCGCTTGGCTGCGCGTGTGCTGGCGGGCGCTGCCGCGCTGTCCGTCCTTGTGGCTGCGCTGGGTTACCTGCTGATCCTCAAAAATCAGCGGGACGCGGACCGATCCCGCGAGCAGATCGCCGTCGAAGGGCCGAAGATCGTCGCCGACATGCTCAGCTATACCGCCAAGACGGTCGATGAGGACTTCGCCAAGGCTCAGTCGAAGGTCACCGATACCTATCGCGCCGAACTGGTCAAGCAGCAGGAGGCGGTCCGCAAGGCCCCGGTCGACAACGATTACTGGGTGAGTAACAGCGCCGTCCAGTCGGCAACAGCCAAGAACGCCACGATGCTGATGCTGTTGCAGGGGCAGCGCGGGGCGGAGCCGAATCAGCGTTTCGTGACGGCATCGGTGCGGGCGGAATTCGAGAAGGCGGGCCGGGACTGGAAGCTGTCGAATCTGACGGTGCTGGCACCGCCGAAGCCCCCCGAGTCCGCGGCTAAGCCATCCGAGCCCGCGCCGAAATCGGCCACGCCGGCTCCCAAGCCTGCGCCGCCGCCCGCTCCAAAGCCGAAAGAGGGCGGTCGGTGAGCCCCCGTCGCAGAGTCGACCTGTCCCCGAGCGAGTGGCTGGGCAAACCCGAATCTCGGCCTCGGCGATTGGGATTAAGACTGGTCGGCGCGGTCGCTGCCGTCGTGATCCTGGCGGCGCTAGCGACTAGCGCGGCGGTGTTCGCTTCCCATCAATCGGACCGCCGTGCGCAGATCGACGCGGCTGCCGTTCAGGACTTCGTCCGGACGTTCATCACCCAGTACACGTCGCCCGACCCGTTTAATGCCAACGACTATGCCGAAAAGGTTCTGGCACTGGGTACAGGCAACTTCGCCAAGATGTATTCCGACCGGATGAACGAGGTCGTCATCCAGGTGGCGCGGTCGGAACGCGGGTTCGGCGCAGTTCAGGACCTCGGCATCCAACGGTGGAATGACGACGGGAGCGCCAGTGTCATCGCCGTCGCCAACATGACCACCAAGCTGCCCGACGGAACCGCGATCGACAGCGCTAGTCGATGGGAGATCACGGCGATCAAGGAAGGGGACCAGTGGAAGGTCAGCGACCTGATACAGGTGCTGTAGAGGTCTCGGAAGTAACCGAAGCCGCCACCGAAGCAGCCGATGTAGCTGCCGAGGAGACCGGCGATTCGGCGGACCAGATCGATAGCGGCGATGAGACCTCGGCAGAGTCCGACGAGACCTCGGCAGAGTCCGACGAGACCGCGGCACCCCCGGCCAAGACGCGACCCTCGCTGCGGAAGTGGTTGGCGCGTAACCGAAAAGCGACCGCAGCGGCAGCCGTCGCAGGCTTCGTGCTGGCCGGTGGATTCGCCGGGGCGGCCGTCCAGCCTTACCTGATGGATCGCGCTTTGGTCACCACCAAGCTCAAGATCGCCCGCACGGCGGCCGACGCGATCACCACCCTCTGGAGTTACACGCCAGAGGATATGGACAGACTGTCGGACCGATCGGCGAAGTACCTCGGCGGAGGATTCGAGGAGCAGTATCGCCAGTACGTCGATGCGATCGCTCCCACCAATAAGCAGGCGAAGGTCACCAGCACCACCAAGGTCGTCGGGGCCGGCGTGGAATCACTGCGCGGTGAACCGGAACCGAACGAGGCGACGGCGATCGTCTACACCAACACGACGTCGACAACCCCGCAGAACAACAACATCCCGGCGATGAAGTACCTGTCTTACCGCCTCGAGTTGAAGCGCTTCGGACGGGACTGGCGGGTGACCAAGATGACCACCGTCACTTCGCTCGACCTGTCGCCCAAGCTGGGTATGTAGCTTCAGTCGAAGGCTAGCCAGCCCGGCAGGGCGCGTTCCCGGGCGTCGCACAGCACCTCTGCGGTGTCGCAGGAACCTCTGGGTGAGCCGGCACCCGCCCACATCCCACCAGTGTCGCGGCTCAACACGATCGACGACGACCCGCCACCGTCGAGCAGCACCGCGGTGTCGCTGCCCAGGCCGCGGAAAAGGTCCTGAACCTGATCGGGGGTGTAACTGCCGCCTT
>CAZRFC010000170.1:0-8980 GCA_964598975.1 uncultured Mycobacterium sp.
GACCATTGTCAATGGTGGCGGCGGCGCAGCAGCGTTCCAAAATACCATCATTGCCATACCTTTGTCTCGATGCCGGTGCGGTGCAGGCTGTGGTCCACCAACGGCGGTCGCTGCTGCCGGCCGGCATCACCGGGTGCGGCGGGAAGTTCTTCGGCGGCGACGTGGTGGAACTGCACGGACCGGAAGGTGAGATGGTGGCGCGCGGTGTGGTCGCCTACGACGCCGCCGAACTGGAAACCATGATCGGACGATCGACCTCGGACCTGCCGGTCGAGCTACGCCGACCGGCGGTTCACGCCGACGACCTGGTCCCGGCTTGACCGGTCAGCGCGGTGGCCAGCAGCACCGCCTTCCCCACCGCGGCGCGGATGACCGCCGCCCGCTGGACGGCCATTTCCAGGGCGTCGTTCTCGGCCTGGCGCACCGGGATCCCGTGCGCGTGCGCGGTGGCCTCGACGCAGTCGCGAACTGCCGGGTCGGCCAGTACCAGCGCGGCCGGAAAACCGGGCTGCATGTCCTTGGGGCGCACCAGGCCCCGGTAGTGCACCTCGGCGGGGATGTAGAGGGTGAACACCCCGCGGTCGAGTTGTAGGTCGGCCACCACCGCGACGGCGGTGAGCGCGGTGTGGGTCAGTCCGGTGAGGACGAGGCCGCGCCCGGGAAACCACCAGACCGGCAGCCGGTCGACCTGCTTGGTGACCGCGTCGGTGAGCAGATAACCGACCAGCCGGCGGGTCCGGATCTCGTTGACCCGCCCCCAGGACACCTCGTCGCCGTCGTACTCGATGCCGCCGGGGCTGACCACCACCGACCCGAATTGGTTGAGCTGGCGGGCGATTCCGCGCAGCAGGCCCGGCATCTTGGGCAGGCTCGCGGCCATCTCGCCGACGCCGACACCCCAGCGCTCGGTGGCCGGACCGGGGTCGGGCCGAACCGGCTTGAGCACCGTCTGACCGACTCCCACCGCCAACGCCGTCGCGATATCGAGCACCGAAGCCATCGCTGCTCCTATTCCCGTGTCGCCCCGTGCCTGCCCTCCGGGGCGAGCATACTGCCCGAGAGTTCCTCGGCGAGCAGGGCCAGGATCGGGCTGCACCCCGCATCCACCTTCACCGTCGCCAGGTCGTCACCACGGGTGGCCCCGCGGTTGACGATCGCCACCGGGATGCCCTGAGCGGCCGCGTATCGCACGAAGCGGTAGCCGGAGAACACCGTCAGAGACGAGCCCGCCACCAGTAGCGCCTCGGAGCCGTCCACCAACGAATACGCCTGCTCCACAACCTCTTTGGCCACGGATTCCCCGAAATAGACGATGTCGGGCTTGAGTATCCCGCCGCATCGCGGACAGTCGATGAACCGGAACGACTCGGTATCGGTGACGAACGCGTCGGCGTCCGGTGCCACAGCCAGTCCGCCGACTTTCTCGGCACGTTCGGTGAAGCCGGGGTTGGCGGCCTCCAGTTGCTCGGCCAGCGCGGCCCGCGACATCCCGTTGCCGCACCCCAGACACACCACCTGGGCGTAGGTCCCGTGCAGGTTGATCACGGCGCGGCTACCGGCCTTGGTGTGCAGCAGGTCGACGTTCTGGGTGATGACGCCGGTCACGACACCGGACCGTTCGAGGGCGGCCAGCGCCCGGTGACCGGCGTTGGGTTCGGTCTGCGCCATATGCCGCCAGCCGAGGTGGTTTCGCGCCCAGTAGCGCTGCCGGAATTCACGACTGGAGGTGAATTGCCTGATGGTCATCGGGTTGGCCGGTGGAGAGTCTGGGCCACGGTAATCCGGGATGCCCGAGTCCGTGGAGATCCCGGCCCCGGTCAGAACCGCCACCCGGCGGCCGGCCAGCAGGGCGAGCAGTTCGGGGGCATCCACACGACGAGATTAGGTCAGTCCAGGCAGCCTGCGCTGCCGGTGGTGTCCGCACTCATGTTGCGCTGCATCATGGCCAGCGCCGCGCGGCCCAGTTCGGGGTCGATGTGGGCGACCGCGTCCGGTGGCACCGACACCGAATAGTGCCGGACATAGGCGTCCAGGGCGCTGTAGAGAATGCACTGCTCGGTCACCTGTCCGGCCAGCACCACCCGACGTGTTCCCAGGCGGCCCAGCAGATAGTCCAGCGCCGTGGCATAGAAGACGCTGTGGCGAACCTTGGCGAGCACCCGCGCGTCGTCCTCGGGCAGGAGCGGACGCACCAGATCCGGCCTGGCGCCGGCCAATGCCGCTGCGACGATGTCACTGGGTTCGGCGGTGAAATCCCCGTAGTTGTCGTTGACGTAGACCAAGTCGACGTCGTCGCGGCTACGGGCCCGTGCAATCAACTCCGCCAGCGGGGCGACGATCCCTGCGACATTGGCGGCCAGCACCTCGGCGTCCTCGTGACGATAACTGTTGAACATATCCACCACTACCAGCGCGGTCTCCGCCATGGCCGTGGGGATACCCGTTCGGCCGCCGCCCACCCGGGGCGGCGCCGCTCAGGCCGCGCGGTCGGCCAGTGCGCTTCGGCTCCCGACGCTGCGGGGCTTGCCGGCGCGGGTCGGCAGGGAGATGAATCCGCCGGGCCGGACCACTCCGATCGGCCCGCGGATCGCGAAGCGCAACGCGCCGGTGGACTCCAGGGCGAAGCCGAACTTGGCCTGCCGATGGCCAAGACCTATACCGGTGGCGAGACAGAACAGGATCCCGGCCAAGCCCGGCAATGCGGCCAGCGCAAGTTCCTTCAGGGTCACCTGCCGAAGCGCGGCGCGAACTTCGTCGGCAACGTGGCCGGCGACCCGGCCGAGCCAGGAACCTTGCGCGCCGGCGGGGTTGATGCCGGGAGCATCGCCCGTCGACTGCGGGGGAGTCCGCGGGGGAGTCAGTGAGAGGGCTGCGGCCGCGGGCGCGGCTGTGGCCGGGGACGCTGCTGTGCGCTGCTGCGGACCCACCTCGGCGTCGGCGGTGGTCGCCGGCTTTCCGGCCGGTTGTGCGGGCGCGGAGGGTGAGGCGCCGCTGCGGTCGGTGCCCCGGACTCGGTTTGAGTCCGGGTCGGACCCCGGCGCGGACGGCGTGACGGTGGTAGCGGCGTCGACTGGCACTGTGACGGTCGCGGGGGTTACTGGGGACGGGATGGCCGTCGGAGCCGATGTCGCGCTGGGAATTTCGACGTCGACGCTGGTGCCCTGCGCTTGCTGGCTGCTGGCCGCGGCGGCGACCGACTTTCCGAACGAATTGGGGGTCCCGGAGGCCGCCGGGTTGGTCTTGGCGGTCGCCGCACCCGCCACCGCAGACGCGGTATCCGGCAAGTCTTTCGGCCCGGGCGTCGCCGGTCCTGAAGAGGCGCCGCCCGGCGTTGCGGCTGGCTTGCCGGGGTTCGATCCGCTGTTGCTCGGCTTAGAACCGCTAACACCCGGATTGGAACCACTGTTGCCCGGATTGGAACCACTGTTGCCCGACGACTTGCCGGATGCAGCAGACGACGGCTTGCCGCCGCCCTTGTCGTTATTGGAATCCGGCGCCGCAACAGCCGGGCCGCCGATCAGCAAAAAACCCGCCGCAGCCAGTGCGGCGGCTTTCACCGGCAGAAATCTCCTGGCCATGACCCGTCTCCCTGGTTCGGAGCAAACTGAGAATAACATAATAGGGTACCTGTGCTGCCATGTCACGATCCACCTCGGGGGTGGGCAGGCGACAATAAGGCCATGGATTTCTTCTCGGCCTACCGCCATGGATTCGCGCGGGTGGCGGCCTGTACGCACCGAACGGTGCTGGCCGACCCCGCGGCCAACGCCGCCTCGGTGCTTCGGATAGCCGGGGAGTGCCATGACGACGGCGTCGCGGTGGCGGTCTTTCCGGAGTTGACACTGACCGGCTACTCCATCGAGGACATCCTGCTGCAGGACAGCCTGCTGGGCGCGGTCGAAAACGCTCTGGCCGACGTGGTCACCGCCTCGACGGACTTGCTGCCGGTGCTGGTCGTGGGTGCGCCCCTGCGCCATCTGCATCGCATCTACAACACCGCGGTGGCGATCCACCGCGGCCGGGTCCTCGGCGTCGCGGTCAAGTCCTATCTTCCCACCTACCGGGAGTTCTACGAACGCCGGCAGTTCGCGCCCGGCGACGACATAACCGGCTCCATTCGTCTGCTCGGCGGGGAGGTGCCGTTCGGCCCGGATCTGCTCTTCGCCGCCGCCGATGTGCCCGGCCTGGTGCTGCACGTCGAGATCTGCGAGGACATGTTCGTGCCGGTGCCGCCCAGCGCCGAAGCGGCCCTGGCGGGTGCGACGGTGCTGGCCAACCTTTCCGGCAGCCCCATCACCATCGGGCGCGCCGAGGACCGCAAACTGCTGGCCCGGTCGGCCTCGGCGCGCTGCCTGGCCGCCTATGTCTACGCCGCGGCCGGGGAGGGCGAGTCCAGCACCGACCTGGCCTGGGATGGCCAGACGATGATCTACGAGAACGGTCTTCTGCTGGCCGAGTCGGAACGCTTCCCCCGAGGGCACCGGCGTTCGGTCGCCGACATCGACCTCGATCTGCTGCGGGCCGAGCGACTGCGGATGGGAACCTTCGACGACAACCGGCGCCACCACCAGAGCGCGCGGTCGTTCCGGCGCATCGACTTTCGGCTCCAAGCCCCGAGTGGTGACATCGGCTTGCGTCGCGAGGTGCCGCGCTTCCCGTTCGTCCCTAACGATCCGGTGCGCCTCGAGCAGGACTGCTACGAGGGCTACAACATTCAGGTCTCGGGCCTCGAACAGCGACTGCGGGCGCTGAAATATCCGAAGGTCGTGATCGGGGTGTCCGGCGGACTGGATTCCACCCACGCACTGATCGTCGCGGCCAAGGCGATGGACCGGGAAGGCCGGCCGCGCAGCGACATACTCGCTTTCACCTTGCCCGGATTCGCCACCGGCGAGCGCACCAAGAGCAACGCGATCGCGCTGTCCAAAGCCCTCGGGGTGAGCTTCGAGGAGATCGATATTCGTTCGACGGCGAGCTTGATGCTCACCGAGATCGGTCACCCGTACGGCCGCGGGGAGCGAAGTCGGGAGGTGTACGACGTCACCTTCGAAAATGTGCAGGCCGGGTTGCGTACCGACTACTTGTTCCGGATCGCCAACCAGCGCGGCGGCATCGTGCTGGGAACCGGCGACCTCTCGGAGTTGGCGCTGGGTTGGTCGACGTACGGCGTCGGCGATCAGATGAGCCACTACAACGTCAACGCGGGCGTCCCGAAAACCCTGATTCAACATCTGATCCGCTGGGTCATCGGTTCCGGTGAGTTCGACGACGAGGTGGGGCGAATCCTGCAATCGGTGCTCGACACCGAGATCACCCCCGAACTGGTGCCCGCCGGCGATGGGGAAGAGGTACAGAGCAGCGAGGCCACGGTGGGGCCCTATGCGCTGCAGGACTTCTCGCTGTTCCAGGTGCTGCGCTACGGATTCCGGCCATCGAAAATCGCCTTCCTGGCCTGGAATGCCTGGAGTGATTCGGACCGGGGCGACTGGCCGTCCGGATACCCGGCCGACAAGCGGCCGGCCTATTCGCTGTCGGAGATCCGGCACTGGCTCAGGGTGTTCGCTCAGCGCTACTACTCCTTCAGCCAGTTCAAGCGCTCGGCGCTGCCCAACGGGCCCAAGGTCTCGCACGGCGGGTCCCTGTCACCCCGCGGCGATTGGCGCGCCCCCTCCGATATGGCGGCCACCGTGTGGTTGGAGGAGATCGAGCGGGAGATCCCGGGAAGCTGACCGTCAGCCGGGGGGCTGCACGCCCAGAACCCGTTGGATGTCAGCCTTCATCGCCTGCAGTTGCGCACCCCAGTAGCCCCAACTGTGGGTCCCGGCAGGCGGGAAGTTGAACACGGCGTTGCGCCCGCCTGCGGCCAGGTACTTCCGCTGGAACTCCTTGGTGGTGTCCAACGTGACGTTCTCCAGGTAGCCCGCGGTGAACGACCCCAGGATGGAGGGGTCTGGGTCCATCTCGGATGGTGCCCCGGTGCCGCAGTAGATCCATACCGCGGTGCCGTTGGCCACCAACCGGCCGATGTTGACCATCGGGTCGTTGCGCTGCCAGGCGATGTCGCCCTTCGGCCCCCACATGTCGTAGGCGCTGTAGCCGCCGGCGTCACGCATGGCGACGTTGATCAGGATCGGCCACAACCCGACCGACGGGTTCAGGAAGCCCGAAAGCGAGGCGGCGAAGAGGAATTGCTCGGGATGCCAGATCGCCAGCGTCAACGCCGGACCGCCCGACATGGACAGGCCGACCACGGCATTACCGTTCGGCGACACACCCTTGTTGGCCGCCAGCCAGGCGGGTAACTCGCGGGTCAGGAAGGTTTCCCACTTGTAGGTGACGGTGCCGGCCCGCCCCGCGGCCGGGCGATACCAGTCGGTATAGAAACTCGACTGGCCGCCGACGGGCATCACGACCGACAGACCCGAATTGTGGTACCACTCGAAGGCTGCGGTGTTGATGTCCCAGCCGTTGGTCTCGTCCTCGGCGCGCAGTCCATCGAGCAGATAGACCGCATGCGGACCGCCGAACTGGAACTCCATCCGGATATTGCGTCCCATCGCCGGGGACGGCACGTCGAATATCTCGATGGGCAGGCCCGGCCGGGAGAACGCCGCGGCGGGCGGAGCTGCTGCGGAACTGACGGCCAGCAGTGCGGCGGCGGCGGCCTTGGCGCACCGCAGCCACCACGTTGTTCCCGACATCACAGCCGGGAAATTAGATAATCAACGTCGCGAGGGCCGGGATGCCACGCCGGCTGTGATCGCTTCGTTAATCATCCGCAACAGGGGTCGCCGCGCCAGGCTTCCAGGCCCTCGCGCACCGCGAAGCCGGCGATGAGAAGCGCGGCCACCGGGTCGGCCCACGCCCACCCTAACACCGCGTACGGCGCCAAGCCGACCAGCAGACCCGCCGAGTGCCAACTGAACAGCAGCGTCTGCTTGGCGTCGGCGACCGCTGCAGCAGAACCGATCTCGCGGCCCGCCCGGGCCTGCTGCCAGGCCAGCACCGGCATCACCACCAGACTGACCGCGGCTAAGGCGATGCCGACGGTGGAGTGCCGCGCCTCGCCGGCGCCGCTGAGCGAGAGCACCGACTCCACCGTCACGTAGGCGGCCAGGGCGAAGAACGACCAGGCGATGAACCTCAGCGTCGCCTTCTCCCGGGTCTCCGGATCCGGTGCGGCGAACTGCCAGGCGACCGCCGCCGCGGCGCAGACCTCGATCAACGAATCCAGCCCGAACCCGATCAGAGCCGTCGAGGAGGCGTGCACCCCGGCGGTCAGTGCGACCGCGGCCTCCACCACGTTGTAGGCGACCGTCGCCGACGCCAGCAGACGGATCCGGCGCTGCAACGCCGTCCGGCGGGCGGGGGAGAGTTCCGGCGCGGTCACCGGCTTACGGTATCCCCAACCTGCCGGTTGGTGGGGAACCGATACCCTGGTCAGATGAGTGTGCAAGCCCCCTCGCAGGCCTCCTCGCATGCCACCGACGACATCCGGGCGAGCGTGCATGACGCGGCCCGCCGTGCCCGGGTCGCCGCCCGCACCCTGGGGTCGCTGACCACCGAGGTCAAGGACCGGGCGCTGCATGCCGCCGCCGATGCGGTGCTCACCCACACCCACCAGATCCTGGCTGCCAACGCCGCCGATCTGGAGGCGGCACGGGCGGCAGGCACACCGGAGGCGATGCTCGACCGTCTCGCCCTCAACCCCCAGCGGGTCGACGGCATCGCCGCCGGACTGCGCCAGGTCGCCGGGCTGCCCGACCCGGTCGGGGAGGTGCTGCGCGGGCGGACGATGCCCAACGGACTACAGGTGCGCCAGCAACGTGTGCCCCTGGGTGTGGTGGGCATGGTCTATGAGGGCCGGCCCAACGTCACCGTCGACGCTTTCGGGCTGACGTGCAAGTCGGGTAACGCCGTGCTCCTTCGCGGCAGTTCCTCGGCGGCCAACTCCAACGCCGAACTGGTGACTGTGCTGCGCGGTGCGCTGTGCGGGGAGGGCTTGCCCGAGGACGCGGTCCAGTTGTTGCCCAGCGCCGACCGATCCAGCGTCACCCACCTCATCCAGGCCCGGGGACTGGTCGACGTGGTGATTCCGCGTGGCGGTGCCGGTCTGATCGACGCCGTGGTGCGCGACGCCACCGTACCCACCATCGAGACCGGCGTCGGAAACTGCCACGTCTATGTGCACGCCAAGGCCGACATCGACGTCGCCGAACGAATCGTGTTGAACGCCAAGACCCGTCGACCCAGCGTGTGTAACACCGCCGAGACGCTGCTCATCGACGCGGCCCTCGCCGACACCGCCGGCCCGCGTCTGGTCGACGCGCTGCAGCGGGCCGGGGTGACGGTGCACGACAACCCCACCGAAGAGGAACTGCGGGCCGAATTCCTGTCGCTGGACATCGCGCTGGCCTACGTCGACGGGCTCGACGCCGCCATCGACCACATCAACACCTACGGCACCGGCCACACTGAAGCCATCGTCACCACCGATCTGGCCGCCGCGCAGCGGTTCACCGACCGCGTCGACGCCGCCGCCGTCATGGTCAACGCCTCCACCGCGTTCACCGACGGCGAGCAATTCGGCTTCGGCGCCGAGATCGGCATCTCCACCCAGAAATTGCACGCCCGGGGCCCTATGGGCCTACCCGAACTGACCTCAACCAAGTGGATCGTCTACGGCGACGGCCACATTCGACCGGCCTGACGACTGGAGACCCACACTGTGACCGAATCACCGGCCCGTCCGGCGCCCTTGTTCGCCGACATCGCCGACGTCACCCGCCAACTTGCCGAGACCGGCTACCTGGCCGACACCGCCACCGCTACCGCGGTGTTCCTGGCCGACCGGCTGGGCAAGCCACTGCTGGTGGAAGGTCCCGCCGGAGTGGGCAAGACCGAACTGGCTCGCGCGGTGGCCCAGGCCACCGGCTCCGGACTGGTCCGCCTGCAGTGCTACGAAGGCGTCGACGAGGCC
>CAZRFC010000171.1:0-3021 GCA_964598975.1 uncultured Mycobacterium sp.
TCCCAATCAGGTGGTGTCGAACCGGGTGGTCGGCGAGGTCGAGGGCAAGACCTGTGTGCTGACCGACGACATGATCGACACCGGCGGCACGATCGCCGGCGCGGTCAAACTGCTGCGCGAGGACGGCGCCAAGGACGTGATCATCGCCGCCACCCACGGTGTGCTGTCCGACCCGGCGGCGGAGCGACTGGCCTCCTGCGGCGCCCGCGAAGTGATCGTCACCAACACCCTGCCGATCGACGACTCCAAGCGCTTCCCGCAGCTGACCGTCCTGTCGATCGCACCGCTGCTGGCCAGCACCATCCGCGCTGTTTTCGAAAATGGCTCCGTCACAGGACTTTTCGACGGAGATGCATAGAACCGCAGCCGCGGCACTGCTGGCGGTGGCGCTGACCACCGCAGGCTGCTCCACCAAAACCGCGGACTACTCGACCATCTGGACGTCCGGGACGACGAGCACCACCACGACGGTGACGACGTCACCCACCCCGATCGCCCAGTACCTTTCCGGGGTCGGGGTGACCGGCCAGCAGGTGCCGTTGGACAAGCTCACCGACCTGACCGTGACCCTGCCGCGGCCGCCGGGGTGGACCACCTACGCCAACCCGAACTTCTCCCCCGGCACCGAGGCGATCGCCAAGAACAACACCTACCCGACCGCTATGGTCATGGTCTTCAAACTCGACGGCAACTTCGACATTCCGGCAGCGCTGGAGCACGCCGACGACGATGCCGAAGTGTCGAAGAACTTCGTGCGACTCAACTATTCGAACGCCGACTTCGCCGGGTTCCCCTCGTCGATGATCGAGGGCAGCTACGACCACACCGGCACCCGGTTGCACACCTATAACCGGATCGTCTTCCCGGTGACGCCGAAGTTCGACCGCTACCTGGTGCAGTTCACCGTCACCACACTGGCCGACCAGGCCGCTGCGGCCGCACCGGACGTGCTGAAGGTCATCGAAGGCTTCACGGTCGCGGTGAAGTAGGTTTGCGGCCATGTCGTGGATTGCTGCCGATCTACCCTCCTTCACGGGACGCACCGTCATCGTCACCGGAGCCAACAGCGGGCTGGGACTGGTCACCGCCCGGGAACTGGCCCGGGTGGGGGCACGGGTGATCCTGGCCTGCCGCAACGTCGACAAGGGTGAGGCGGCCGCAGCCGGGATGACCGGCGACGTGCAGGTGCGCCGGCTGGATCTGCAGGATCTGTCGTCGGTACACGACTTCGCCGACGGCGTCAGCGTGGTGGATGTGCTGATCAACAACGCCGGGATCATGGCCGTGCCGTATGCGATCACCAAAGACGGCTTCGAAAGCCAGATCGGCACCAACCATCTGGGCCACTTCGCCCTGACGAACCTGCTGCTGCCCAAGATCACCGACCGGGTGGTGACCGTCTCCTCGGTAATGCACATGACCGGCTGGATCAGCCTCACCGACCTGAACTGGAAGGCGCGGCCGTACTCGGCGTGGCTTGCCTACGGCCAATCCAAGCTGGCCAATCTGCTGTTCACCAGCGAATTGCAGCGGCGGCTGATCGCCGCGGGTTCCTACGTCAAGGCGCACGCCGCCCACCCCGGGTATTCGGCCACCAACCTGCAGGGCCACACTGGCAACAAGATCGGGACCCCGGTCTGGCTGGCGCTCAACAAGCTGGCCGGCACCAGCCCCGAGTTCGGGGCGGGCCCCACGCTGTACGCGGCATCGCAGGACCTGCCGCCGGACAGCTACATCGGTCCGAAGTTCGGCGCCCGCGGGCCGATCAGCGAAGTCGGCCGCAGTCCGCTGGCCCGCGACAAGAAAACGGCCCGAAAGCTGTGGGAGTTGTCCGAGCAGCTCACCGGCACCGGATTTCCGCTTTAAACCCGCGGTCGGCTACCCTTGGCGACGCGTCACGGCGAGGGTGGTCAGGCCACCGTTATCGACGAGGCCCGGGATTTCGAGCCCGCCTTCGCTGTGCATGAAGACCACCGAAGGCAAGGAGCATCGAAGATGGCCAAAGGCGCCACCACCAACAAGCTGACCGTCGAGGTCCGTACCCGCACCGGCAAGGGCGCTTCGCGTCAAGCCCGCCGCGAGGGCAAGCTCCCCGCTGTTCTGTACGGCCACGGCGCCGACCCGCAGCACCTCGAACTCAACGCCCACGACTTCGCGGCGGTGCTGCGCCACTCCGGCACCAACGCGGTGCTGAGCCTGCAGATCGACGGCAAGGAGCAGCTGGCCCTGACCAAGGCTCTCGACATCCACCCGATCAAGCGCTCCATCACCCACGCCGACCTGATCATCGTCAAGCGCGGCGAGAAGGTGACCGTCGAGGTTCCGGTCAACCTGGAGGGCGAGGCCGCTTCCGGCACCCTGGTCACCCAGGACGCCACCACCATCGAGATCGAGGCCGAGGCGCTGTCCATCCCGGAAGGCCTCTCCGTGTCGATCGAGGACGCCGAGGAAGGCACCCAGATCCTGGCGGGCGACGTCACGCTGCCGTCCGGCGTCACCCTGGTCAGCGACCCGGAGATGCTGGTCGTCAACATCGTCGCGGCCCCGTCTGCCGAGGAGATGGACGCCGAGGGCGGTGGCGAAGAGGCCGAGGCGCCGGCCGCCGAGGCCGCCGAGGGCGAGGGCGAAGCCGCCGAGGCCGAGTAGCCGGCCGTGGCGGAGCCACGATCGTCTTCAGTGGCGGAGCCACGATCGTCTTCAGTGTCCGAGCCGCTACTCGTCGTCGGCCTCGGCAACCCGGGACCGCAGTACGCCAAGACCCGGCACAACATCGGGTTCATGGTGGCCGATGTGCTGGCGGCCCGACTCGGCGCTGCGTTCAAGGTGCACAAGAAGTCCGGCGCCGAGGTGGCCACCGGCCGCCTCGGCGGTCGGCCCATCATGCTGGCCAAGCCGCGCTGCTACATGAACGAGTCCGGCCGTCAGGTCGGGCCGTTGGCGAAGTTCCACTCGGTGCCGACGGCCGATGTGATCGTCATCCACGATGAACTCGACATCGACTTCGGTAGGGTCCGGCTCAAG
>CAZRFC010000171.1:3031-8973 GCA_964598975.1 uncultured Mycobacterium sp.
CCACAACGGCCTGCGCTCAATCGCTAACGCGTTGGGCAGCAAGGATTTTCAGCGGGTCCGGATCGGGATCGGGCGCCCACCCGGCCGGAAGGACCCGGCGGCGTTCGTACTCGAACCGTTCAACAGCACCGAGCGCGCCGAGGTTCCGACGATCTGCGAACTGGCCGCCGACGCGACCGAATTGCTGATCGAAGCGGGCTTGGAGGCCGCGCAGAACCAGGTTCACGCCTGGTAGCCGCCTCCCACTGCCGCGACAGTGCGTGTACGTACGCGACACGCCACGTGGGGCGTACCCATTTGCACGCTCGGCAGGTTGGCGAACCGCTAGGTGACCAGCGACACCGACGTCGACCGGCGCAGCTTGCCCGAGGGGGTTTTGGGGATGGTGCCCGGGCCCAGGACGACGACGTTGCGCGGCCGGGCGTCGACCTCGGCGACCACCTCGTGGGCCACCGCCTTCTCGATGCGGCGCACCTCGGCGGGGTCCTCCCAGGCGTTCGATTCCACCGCCACGGCGAAGGTCTCCCGGGAGTGCCCGGCATCCAGACGCACCGCGACGGCGCAACCCGGCCGGACACCCTCGACCCGGCCGGCGGCCCGTTCGATGTCGGTCGGGTAGATGTTGCGCCCGGCCATGATGATGACGTCCTTGACCCGGCCGCAGACCACGACGTGGCCCTCCTCGGTGAGGTAGCCCAGATCGCCGGTGTCGTACCAGCCGTTCTCGTCCTGGGCGGCGACGAATCCGCCCATGGTGATGTAACCGGGGGTAAGAGACTCCCCCCGCAACTCGATGATCCCGACTCCCCGGGCCGGCAGCACGGTGCCGTCCTCGTCGACGATGCGGGCTTCCAGGTCCTGCAGCAGCGGTCCGAGGCTGGCCAGTCGGCGGGTGTTGCCCTTGGTCGAAGGAATCGCGCGACGGAGCGCGGCCAGCAGATCGGCGTCCACCTCATCGACCACCAGACCCGCACCGCACTCGGAGAACGACACCGCCAAGGTGGTCTCGGCCATGCCGTAGGCCGGCAGGATCGCGTTCGGACTCATCCCGAACGGCTTGCCTGCATCGATCAGGTCCTCGACGTCAGCGGGCTCCACCGGCTCCGCGCCCGACAGCGCGAAACGCAATGTGGACAAATCGAATTCACCGGGCTGCGCTTGGCGGCGCAGCCGCTTGGCGAACAGCGCATAGGCGAAGTTGGGCGCCGCGGTCATGGTACTTGTCGATGAGCTTGGCCCACAGCAAGGTATCGCGCAGGAAGTCCAGCGGCGTGACCTTCACCAGTTCGGCGCCGAAGTACATCGGGATGGTCAGGAAGCCCACCATGCCCATGTCGTGGAAGCAGGGCAGCCAGCTGACCATGACGTCCTTCTCGACGTCGTACTGCGCGCCGATGAACATGGCTTCGGCGTTGGAGTAGATGTTGCGGTGGGTGATGACGACGGCCTTGGGCGAGCCGGTCGAGCCGGACGTCAACTGCATCAGTGCGACGTCGTCTTCGCCGGTCTCGACCGCATCGATCGGGTCGGCGGCCAGCAGGTCCTCAACCGTGAGCACCTTGACCCCGCGTTCGGCGAGCACCGGGGCGGCGGGGAGGAACGGATCGGAGATGATGACGGCCTTGGCCTCGATCATGTCGACGACGTTGGTGGTGTCCTCGGCCCAGTGCACCAGGTCGGTGCGGGGGGTGGGTTGGTGCAGCATGGTGATGCTGGCGCCCCGCAGCCACAGGGCCTGGGCGGTCGGCGCGATCTCCACCGGCGCCCCGGCCAGCACGCCAACGGCATCGCCGTGGCCGACTCCCGCGGCCGCCAAGCCGCCGGCGATGCGCCGGGCCTGCTCGTGCACTTCCCGCCAGGTGTGCCGGACCGGCTCGTTCGGCTCGCCCGTGACCATGCCCTTACTGCTGGTCAGAGCGTTCCGAACCATTTTCTCGGTGAATCGGCTCACGACGACCTCCTTGGCATCCGGCGCAGCCCGTGCAGGAAAGTGGGCAACGGCCGGTCTCCATGCTCCGCCCGTTGGGGCTTGTCGCCCGGGCGGCGCGCCAGCATTGAGTCGGAGCTTCTCGGCGTCACCGCCATGATCTTAAACTCTCCTTAAGATCATGGCCAAACTTCGACACGAACTTCTCCGGCGTGTCACACACCGGCGTGCGAGGTGGGCACCACACGTGCGCCGTGCACGGGCCCACTGGCCACCCGCACCGTCCGGCACGCCCCGGCACCTGCCAGTTCGGCGCTGACACCGACGGCCGCCTCGGCCGAGTCGCACAGGAAGGCGCAGGTGGGTCCGGATCCCGACACGATGCCGGCCAGTGCCCCGGCCTCGGCGCCGGCCCGCAGGGTGCGACGCAGATCGGGTTGCAGGCTCAACGCCGCGGGTTGCAGATCGTTGCCCAGCAGTGGGGCCAGAGCGTGCGGGTCCCCGGCGGACAGTGCGGCCAACAGCGGCTCCGGGTCGCCCAGTCGGGGCGGGGAACCGGTTCCCCGCAACCGGTCGATCTCCGCGTAGACCGAAGCGGTGGACAGACCTCCGGCGCCGAAGGCCAACACCCAGTGGAAGGTGTTGCGCGCCAGCACCGTGGCCAGTTCCTCGCCACGTCCGGTACCGAGTGCGGTTCCGCCGTGCAGCGCGAACGGGACGTCGCTGCCGAGTTCGGCGGACATGGCATGCAGGTCTCGGCGCGGAACCCCGAGTTCCCACAGCGTGTTCATGGCGACCAATACGGCGGCCGCGTCGGCGCTGCCGCCGGCCATACCGCCGGCCACCGGAATGGATTTGTCGATGGTGATCTCCACATCGGGTGCCCGACCGACGTGCTCGGCCATCAACTCGGCGGCCTTCCACGCCAGGTTCCGGTCATCGGCGGGCACCTCGTCGGCACCCTCTCCGATCGTGTTCAGCGACAGCAGATCGGCGGTGCGGACAGTGACGTCGTCGTACAACGACACGGCGTGGAAGACGGTGACAAGTTCGTGGTAGCCATCGGCACGGCGGTCCCCGACGCCAAGAAAGAGATTCACCTTGCCGGGAACCCGGACAGTCACCGACCCGGTGGAAACCCAATCCACAGCGGCACTGCCGTTACCTGGCACGCGTCCAAGGGTATCGGTTCAGCGCGCGTCGGCCGACTGCGCAGACGACTGCGGCGGTACCGCGGTCCCCGACCGCTGCAGCAGCCTGATGAAGTCGGCGACCGTCAGCGTCTCGCCGCGGCGGGCCGGGTCGATGCTGGCGGCCAGCAGTCGCTGAGCCGACTCGTTGCCGGTGCCCGCCCATTCCAGGAATGCGTTGCGGACGGTCTTGCGGCGCTGCGCGAACGCGATGTCGATCAACTCGAACACCTGCTTGCGGAAGGCGTCGTCCTGCGGCCAGGCCGGAGCCTCGTACCGGTCGATGCGCACCAGTCCGGAGTAGACCCGCGGGATGGGCCAGAACACCGTCGGAGAAACCGTTCCGTAGCGGCGCACATTTCCGAAGAAGCGAATCTTGACGCTGGGCACGCCGTATTCCTTGCCGCCCGGTTCGGCGGCCAGTCGTTCGGCGACCTCGGCCTGCACCATGACCATGGCGGTGCGGATCGTCGGGAATTCGGAGAACAGGTGGAGCAGGGCCGGCACGGCGATGTTATAGGGGAGATTGGCCACCACGGCGGTCGGCGGTTCGGTCACGTCCTCACGCCGCAGGGTGAGGACGTCCTGGTTGATCACGGTCAGGCGGTGGATTTCGCTGTGGGAATGCTCAGCGATCGTCCTGGGCAGTCGACCGGCCAGCACCGGATCGATCTCGACGGCCGTCACCGCGGCGCCACGGTCGAGCAGAGCCAGGGTCAGCGAGCCCATCCCGGGACCGACCTCGAGCACGTGGTCGCTCTTGTTGATGCTTGAGGAAGACACGATGCGACGCAGAGTGTTGGCGTCGTGAACGAAGTTCTGCCCGTAGGCCTTTCGCGGCCGGAAATCCAGCTCCTTGGCGATATTACGGATCTCCGTGCGCGTCAGTAGCCGGATTGTCATGATGCTCCTTCACCGCAAACGAACCGCAGCCCACTAAGTCGTCGGACCCGTCCAAATTCAGCGATCGTTAGCCGTTCTTCCCTGTGTGCCGCCTCGATCACCTCAGCGTAGCGCAGACCACCGGTGCGCCCCCAGAGGTTGCGAGCAACGCGCATTTCCCCGCGGTACCCGTTTCCAGTGTCAATGGAGCAATCTATTGCCGCGTGGGTCGCCGGCGAGACCCTGCCCCGGGCTTGGGCTCGGGCCGAGGCGGCTAGCCAACCCGGCACCGCGGCGACCGAACCAGCAACAGGCAATCTGCCGGTTTTTGGGGGTCGCGACGACCCGGGTAGCAAAAGCGGCGGACTGCCACACGGGTGCGCTAGGACCATCCTGGGCGCGGCGACGGCCGTCGCCGACGACGAATCCATGCCACCGTCCTCCGAATCGTTGAAAACGCTACTTTTCTTACGGCCAGCAGAAAGTAGCCAACTGACCCGTTGTCGGCAACTGAAATCGCCAGGCTCTCAGCGGATATTTACCGCAATCCGTAAATCCGGCGGGCGGTCTGTGCGGATTCCGCTGCCACTTGCTCGGCGGGACGGTCCAGCAGTTCGGCCAACGCCCGCACGGTGTAGGGCAGGCAGTACGGCTCGTTGGGTGCTCCGCGGAAGGGATGCGGGGTCAGGAACGGCGCGTCGGTCTCCACCAGCAGTTGACCTGGTGGGATCAACGCGGCGGCGGCCCTCAGGTCATGGGCGTTTTTGAAGCTGACGGTGCCCGACAGGCTGAGGACCCAGCCGGCGTCCAGGCAGGTGCGGGCCATCTGAGGTCCGGAGGAGAAGCAGTGGAAGATCACCGCCTCCGGCGCCCCTTCGGCCCGCAGCACGTCGAGCACCTCGGCGTCGGCGTCACGGTTGTGAATCATCAGCGGTTTGCCGGTCCGTTTCGCCAGGTCGATATGCCAAGCGAAAGCCTCCCGTTGGACGTCGGGTTGTGCGCATCCCTCGAGCCTGCCCGGCCAGTACAGGTCGATACCGGTCTCCCCGATCGCCACCACGCGCGGCTTCAACGCGAGTTCCTCGATCTCGGCACGAGCCCCCTCGGTAAGCGCTGCGGCGCGGGTCGGGTGCAGTGCCACCGCGGCGTAGACACGTTCGTCCCACGCGCTGGCGTCGGCCACCCATCGCGCGGAGTCCAGGTCGTCGGCGATGGTGACCATGGCCTGGACCCCCACCGCTTCGGCCCGGTCGGCAATGGCGGTCACATCCTGCGAAGTGCGGGCTCCGCAGGCGTCGAGATGGGTGTGGGCGTCGATCAGCGGCGTCAACGGGTCCGGGGGCGGCGGTGCTGGACGCTTGCTCACGGCAACACCATAAGGTGGTGCTGACATGAGTCCGGCCCACAAGACCCCGTTCTACGTGACCACCGCGATCGCCTACCCCAACGGCGCACCGCATGTGGGGCACGCCTACGAGTACATCGCCACCGACGCGATCGCCCGATTCAAGCGCCTCGACGGGTTCGACGTGCGCTTCCTGACCGGCACCGACGAACATGGCCTGAAAATGGCCCAGACCGCCGCCGCCGAGGGCATTGCGACCGCCGATCTGGCCCGGCGCAACTCCGATGAGTTCCAGCGTCTGCAGGAGATGCTGAACATCTCCTTCGACCGGTTCATCCGCACCACCGACCCCGACCACTACGCGGCCTCGACGGCGATCTGGCAGCGGATGGCAGACAACGGCGATATCTACCTGGACAGCTACTCGGGTTGGTACTCGGTGCGCGACGAACGGTTCTTCACCGAAGGTGAGACGACGGTGGGCGCCGACGGCATCCGGGTGGCTACCGAGACGGGGACACCGGTGACCTGGACCGAGGAGCAGACGTACTTCTTCCGGTTGTCGGCCTACGCCGAACCCCTGCTGGCGCACTACGCC
>CAZRFC010000172.1:0-8949 GCA_964598975.1 uncultured Mycobacterium sp.
GGCCAGCCACTGCGGCCAGGGCACGCTCCAGTCGCCGTTCTGCCAGAGTTCCAGCGGAGCTCCGCCGGTGTCGCGGACCTCGACGACGTCGCCGGGCTGGGAGAAGTCGTAGAACCAGCGGGCATTGTCGGCGCTGAGGTTCAAACAGCCGTGGGAGAGGTTGGTGTTGCCCTGCGCCCACACGGTGTCCTCGAGTTCGTGAAGGTAGATGCCGTCGGTGCTGATCCGGGTGGCCCAGTTGATCGTCTCCTTGTAGCCCAGCCGGGAGTTGATCGGCAGCCCGTAGGTGGAGGAGTCCATGACGACCGGGTTGGACTTGTCCATCACGGTGTAGATACCGGGTTGGGTCCAGAAGCTGATGGTGCGCCCGCCGATGGTTTCGCTGCCGCCCATGCCCATCGAGGTCGGCATGGTTCGCACCAGCTTTCCGTTGTCGAACACGCTGACCTGTTTGGTGATGTCATTGGCGATCGCGATGTGCGCGTCGCCGATGCGGAACGTCACGCCGGTGTCGGCCTGCCCGTAGAGCCCCCCGCCGAGGGGGACGCCGTAGATGTCGGCTGCCACCGACACGGTGGTTCCCGGCGTGTAGTAGTGCTGAGGCCGCCAGTGCGCGGTGGCGTCGTTGACCCATGTCCAGGCGCCCTCGACCGGCGGGTCGGTGGTGACCCGCAGTGCACGTTGGGCGGCGGCGCGGTCGGGCACGGGTTCATCGAAACGGGCGACGACGACGGTCCCGACGCCGTAGGTGGCGCCATCGACCAAATTCTGGTTGCCGGTGGTGGTCAACCGCACCGCGGCCTGATTGCCCGGGATCAGGGTGGTGAAACTCGACACCAGGGCCCGGGTCGTCTCGTCTTGGCCGCGGCCGGTAGCGGTCACTGTGTAGGTACGGCCGTACCCCAACGGCACGGTCGGTTTCCACACCGTGTTGTCCGGTGTCATCACACCCTCGACGGGCTTACCGGCATCGTTGACCATGGCGACGGTGATCAGGCTGCCCGCGGTCGCGGCGACAGTGACCGGTGCCAAGGGGTCGACGTCTTGCGCGCTGGGTCCGGGGCTCATGGACAGCGTGACCGGAACCGGCGGCGCTGCGCTGCTCGGCCCTTGGGCCGAATCACCGTGGTGGCCACACCGCGGTGGGGGACACGTCAACAGGCCTGGCATCGCGGCCACCACGAGGAGCAGAAGCGCGGCATGGATGGCCAGCAGAACATATCGGCTACGAACCCGCGAGTGGGTGCCGGAGTGCGTCGGTCTAAGGCCCCGCATGCGATCAAAGCGTAGCCGCGCACGTTAACCCGATTACCGTTGCCTAACCTGAATTCGGGGATGTCCGCGGTTCGCCTCAAGTTTGCCTCCGGATCCCCGGGCATCACCGCAGCGGCGGGACGGTGAGCAACTGCTGGGACTCGAGCACCCCTCGGGGCCGGGCCGACCGGCTGACTCAGCGGCGCGGTGTCCGCGTCGGGGCATCGCCCTGACCCGGCTGCAATGCTGTTAAACCTCCGACCGGCACCGCGAACCGTTCCCGACGCGAAGCCAACGACTATCCAGCTACATAGCCGTCGATAGGGTGGAATTTCGGCTCCAAGGAACGTTTGGAAATCAGTCCACAACACTGAACTCGGAGGGGTCTATGACGGCGAGACGGCCGCTACGAATGCCGCCCGTAGCAGTTACGGGAATCTTCGCCGTGCTGATGTGGTCGGTGTCCTTGTTTACGCCGAGCGTGCATCCTCCACTGTGGCTCCGGATCGCGGGGGGCTTGGCGCTGGCCGCCATGGGGTTGTCGGTCATCGCGTTTGCCGTGCAGGGCTTCTGGGAGGAGCGAACCTCGGTTAATCCCATGGATTTGGATCGGATATCCGCCTTTGTGACGGCTGGCATCTACCGAGTGAGTAGGAACCCGATGTACCTCGGGATGCTGCTGTGCCTGCTGGCCTTCGGTTGGTGGTTGGCCAACCCCGCCTCACTCGCGGTTGCGGTGCTTTTCGTGCCCGCCATGACGCGCCTTCAGATCATCCCCGAGGAGCGCGCCTTAAGCCGCCGGTTCGGATCGGACTATCTGGCCTACTGCCGGACTGTGCGTCGATGGATCTAAGGCCGATGGCTGACGTAGGTATGGTTTGTCTCCGCGCTGTCGACGTCAGGGACGGCCCTGGGCCGACCGAGATCGAATGAGAATGCGCCCCAGGGTGATCGGGCCCTCGCGGGCCAATTCAATCTCCCGCCACTGATAGTGCAACGCCATCGTCAACAGGTTCGTCAGCGCCCGGCTCGTCATCGACGAGCAACACCGGGATCGGCGTCCCGTCGTTGCGGGTGATGCGCGGAAGCTGCCCGAGGGTGGCTTGGCGCTGACGCGGAGCGTGGGACAGCCATGACAGCCATACGATAATGGTCTGCGGCACTTCCCCGGACGGCATGCAACACATGTGAACTTCATATGCTTGAGGCGGTTTGCCGAGGATTCCTCCAAAGGCGCTGTGCGAGAACGCTATCTGCACGGTATGGCCGTCATCGTTTCGTCACCGTTGTGGAATGCGCCTGTTGCCCGAACGTGTTAGCAGCGCTTCGCGGGCGGTGAATATGGGTTTTCTATGCGAACGACTCCGGAGCTTGGCGACCCCATGAGCGATACCTAACCTCGAGACCATGGCCGAACCAACGTCAGCATCCCCGACAACCGGAAGCGCCCCCACCCGATCGGATTGGTTCGCAGCGGTTTTGCGCTACGACGTGCCCGCCTCTCTGGTGGTGTTCCTGGTCGCCCTGCCGCTGTCGCTGGGCATCGCGATCGCCTCCGACGCCCCGGCACTGGCCGGCCTGATCGCGGCCATCGTCGGCGGCCTCGTTGCCGGCGCCCTCGGCGGTTCCCCCTTGCAGGTCAGTGGTCCCGCGGCCGGCCTGACGGTGATCGTGGCGGGGTTGATCGCCGAATTCGGATGGGCCGTCACGTGCGGGATCACGGTCTGCGCCGGGTTGTTGCAGATCGTCTTCGGACTCACCAAAGCCGGCCGGGCGGCGCTCGCGATCTCCCCGATGGTGGTGCACGCGATGCTGGCAGGCATCGGCATCACGATCGCCCTGCAGCAGTTCCACGTCCTCCTTGGGGGCGAGTCGCACAGTTCGGCGTGGCGCAACCTGGTGGACTTGCCGATGCAAATCGGTGAGGCCTACGGCGTGGGGATCGTCATCGGCCTGATGGTCATTGCGATCCTTCTGGCGTGGCGCTGGGCGCCCCCTGCGGTACGCAGGATTCCCGGGCCGCTGGTCGCCATCGTCGTCGCAAGCCTGGCCGCGATGGTGTTCGCCCCCGGGGTTCCCAGGATCGACCTCAGCGGGTCGTTGATCGACGCCCTGCAACTGCCGGGCCTTCCTGAGGGTAATTGGGGCGGCTTCGCCGTCGGCGTGCTCACCGTCGCCCTGATCGCCAGCGTCGAAAGCCTGCTCACCGCGGTCGCCGTCGACCGGATGCAGACCGGTCCGCGCAGCAACCTCAACCGGGAACTGGTGGGTCAGGGTACGGCCAACATGGTGTCGGGTGCCATCGGTGGCCTGCCGATCACCGGCGTCATCGTCCGCAGCTCAGCCAACGTCGCCGCCGGCGCCAAAACCCGCGCATCGGCCATGTTGCACGGGCTGTGGGTCCTGGTCTTCGCACTGCCGTTCGCCGGCCTGGCCACGCAGATCCCGATGACCGCCCTCGCCGGCCTGCTGATCGTGATCGGCGTGCAACTGGTCAAGATCACCCATATCCAAACCGCTCGGCGCACCGGAGACCTCTCGGTCTACGTCGTGACCGTTCTCGGCGTGGTTTTCCTGAACCTGCTCAACGGCGTACTGCTGGGCCTGGCGCTGTCGATCCTGCTGACCGTGTGGCGGGTGGCGCGCACCAAGGAGACCGCCGAGGCCACCGACGAGAATCAGTGGCCGGTTGGGCGTATCCGCGAAGAATGCACCGTGAATGCCCATGTCTCCACGATGAAGCCGGCGTCGACTAGTCACAGCGAAACCGATTGCGGGCACACTGTTTTGCAGCCAACGATGAGCAAGTGCTATTGCTGAGTGAAAGAATCTGACCACCTGCCCCGCTACGGCACTCGAAGTGTCCAGCCGTGTCGGTAGTGGAGGACGATTCGACTATCCGGCCCTGGCGCAGCTGCGCCCCTTGCATCTGCGGGAGCCCGACGTCGACTAAATCGCCTCAGACTAAGACTAAGTCGCACCCGCAGCCCTGAACCAAACTCGCCAACCCCGCGACACCGCAACCCGATAGTCAGAGTCGCTAGCCTCCGCGCCGGACCGACAGGAAATTCGAGTGGGTTTCTCCCTGCCCGAAAAGACAGGACCGATCGCAACACCCCGGGTGGGGCCAACATTGATGAGGCCCACCCACCCGGCGGAATGATCACTACCCGGTGGAGCCAACATTCATGCGGCAGAACGACGGTCCAAACGCTTGCCAAGTTAGGTGACCACACTCACTTTGGTCGAGAGGTCCTTCACAGTGGCGTTGATTCCGAGTTCGGCTTACTTCCTGGATTGCAACACCGCTGGTTCAGAGAATGCATTGTCCCTATGGTCATCCCGGTAGTGGTTAGCGAGGTGGACTCACCGGCCGCTTTGGCGATGCCGAAGTCCGCCAGCTTCACCGACTCGATCTGCGAGGCACCGGAGGTTTCGTCGATGCCGACCAGGATGTTCGCAGGCTTCACATCGCGATGGGTGACGCGCTGCTTGCGCCAGGCGTAGTCCAGTGCCGCACCGGCAGCGGCCACCAGTGAGAGCGCCAGGTCGGTGTCGACGGGGCCGGAGGCCTTGAGCAACTCCGAGGCGTCCGTGCCCTCGATGTACTCCATCGTGATCCACAGCCGGCCCTCGAACTCGCCGCGGTCATGCAACGTGACGATGTTCGGGTGGCTCAGCTGGGCGAGCAGGTCAGCCTCCCGCTGGAACCGCGCCTTGAAGTCGTCGTTACGCGAGACCCCAGCATCGAGCAGTTTGAGTGCGTCCTGGCGGGGCAGACGCGGGTGCTGCACCAGGAACACCTGCCCCATCCCGCCGGCACCGAGGTGGCGGATGACGCGGTACCCCGCGATCTCGGAGATGCTCACCGCGTGATTGTGGCAGGCGGAGCAGCGGCCACAGCCCACGCCCGGCCTGTGCGACGGTCCGGATTACTCGCAGTCGTCACATCGTCCGGACACGGGCAACACGATGTGATGCACCGGGCACCAGCCTGCCCCGGTCGTCTCGAGAAAAACTGACAGACGGGGCTTCTCGGGTTTCACCCACGCCGGCGGTGTGGGCATCCGTCCGCGGTCCTTCGACCACTTCTGGATCGCCTGGGTGTACCTGCGGCACTGTTCCACAGCTCCGTCAGGCTCCACCTCTTCCACCTCAAGGAAGGTCGTCCTGCCGTCGGCCATGAAGAACTTTCCGCCGCGCTCATAAAACCGTCCACCACGCCCCCGCCGGTGTGCGTTAGCGAGATCAGCGGCTTCGTCCAACAGCGCGGAGAAACCCGTGACGTCCATCCGGCGTCCGCTGGTCATGCTCCATCCCAGAGCGTCGCTGGTGAATACCCCTCCGCTCGGGGACACGCCGAACTGCGCCGCGCCTGGCATCGACGTCATCGCGATTGCGCGAATGATCACCAGTTCGACCGGATCGGATCGCACCGATACGGGGTTGAGCCGGGCAACGGGCACCTTGTTCTTGAAACGGCCCGGACCGGGGAGTGCATCGTGCTGCCACAAGATCAACCGGTAGGTCAATGCCAGCGTGGCTCGCTCCCGCAAGTCGGGATGGACGCCCGTTTGCGCTGCCAGCTGCTTTCGGACGCGGCTGATCTCCTGCTCGGCATACCCACCCGGTTGCATCGGTGTCATTCTGCCGCGGCAGCCTCAGTTGAATTGCGGCTCATCCGGTTCACATCCGTTTCTTCTAGGGCCTCCTTGGTGGCGATAAGCCATCGCCGTACGTAGCCACGGTGGGGCTCAGCTGCGTCCGCCAAAGCGGTCGGGTGCGCCGCGAGATAGTCGATGAGCCACCGCGACAGTCCGTCCCACTCCCCCGCAGCGCCAGGCGGATGCAACTCCCAACCGAGGTCGTCGAGCGTCCACTGGTTCTTGGCCTGATTTCTCAGCAAGGACGCCGTGACCCAGTTTGACTCGTCGTCAGGCCCGCCTCGGCTGACGGGCACGACGTGATCGACTGTCGGGAACAATTCCCAGAAGGCTGGGTGTGTCCTTGAGACCTTCCAGTTCGGATCTGCCGGAAAGTCGTCCTCCAACACGACATGGAGGAGGCGGAGAACGCCGGGGTTAACGAGACGGTTGCCCGTGTAGCGGTCGATGAAGCCATCCCGGATAAACAGCTTCATCGACTCACGTTCTGAGTACCGGCGGGCGATCTTCTCCACCGGCACGAACGGATACTCCTTCTGAAGGGTCGTCTTAGCCTTAGTTGAGTCGTCGACAGCAAGAGCAGCGCACACATCAGCCAGCACGCCAGCCTTTAAGTCCACCCGCACGCCTCCTGGCTACTTGGCCGCCGAAATTAAGATGTTGCTGACTCACTACCCAAGGTGCCTAGTCGCTCTCCGCGGCGAGCCGATGCTTGTCGATGAGGGCCTTGAGTTCATGGAAGGCGGCGGCGCGCGCCGTGACCACGTCCGCAGATTCTGAAGGGCTGTCAATCGGCATCTTCTGCGATCCGTAGAGGATCGGGCCGAGGCGTCCGCGCAGGTCCTCGCGCCGCTTGGCCATGACATCGCTTTCGCGTTCCTCGCGCAGGGCTCGGTCGATGTCGGCGGCTTGCTGTTCGCATTTGCCAATCAGGTCGACGCGCTGCTTGACCGAGTTCTCCAGCTTGGCGATCTCGACCTTCGCGTCGTGCAGCATCTGCTTGTCAGCATCGCTGAAGTCGCGGATCGACGAGGCGTCCGCGGTGACTGTGCGGATCTTCTCGGCCCGGCGCAGATTGGCGGCGATCGCCTCCAAGTCGGCGCGGAAGTCGAAATCCGCGGGATCACCGAGCCAGCCCGTCCTGGCCGCCTCGGATGCGGCGATCTTCGACACCGACGCGTCGGCCTGCTCGTAGAGACGCGCACCGCCCGAACCGAATTCCCGCTTGCGCTGCTGCGCGAGGAGCTCCAGACGACGGGCTTCGTCTTGCTTCCGCTTGTTTTCAAGCCACGCCCACACGCCGAACCACACCCAGAAGCCCAGCCACAGCACCTCCAGGACCCATCCGGTCACCGACCTCGCAGTGGACGGGTTGCTCGCCCCGAGTTGCACGGCCAGCCAGGTCCCCAGGAAGTAGGGCCAGGCCACGACCATAAACAGAAGAAACAGCAGAATTGCCCATGCGATGCTTGAGCCGTCATCGGTCTTCTTCGCCCCCATAATCGGGATGCTAACGCGCGGAACCGACAGCTCGTACAAGTCGAGCTGACGCGAATCAAGCGGATTGTCGAGAGCCAGGGCCCCACGGAGTCAGCGAAACGGTTTCCCCGGTTTGCGGCGCCTTGACCTGCACTTGAGCGATCGGATACCGCAGAGACCCGAGTTGCATATCCGCTGTCAGGTGTCGGCGGGGCGAATTACTATCCGAAGTGACTTTCAGGGGGCAGCTAGTGGACGGTGACGGGGCGTCGGTGACCTACATTGACAGATACTTTGACAAGGCCGTCGGCGCCAGAACCCATTCCGACCAGGGGAAAGGGCCCAAAGCACCTATCTGAGCAGCCTCACGTTGTTTAACAACGAAGAGCGCTTTGTCAATCTTCGTTGCATCTCGACAGCGGTGTAGGTTCCGTTTTTCGATGGCGAATGCGGTATTCACTGAGCTGCGCATTTGCGTCTTTTCCGGCCAAGATGGCGAGAGGGTTTTTCCGCTTTTCGTGGCGAATCCGAGAACCGCACGGTTGTCCAACTGGGGTACTGCTCAGTCGTCTCATCGCTATAAAACCAGAGTGGGCCGACACCGCCGGATCGCGGTGCTGGCCCCACTCTGGCCAATCGTCAGATCAGGCGGGGTTAAGCAAGCGCCGTTCCAGCAGAGAGCTGTCCTTGAACTGGTGCAGGCACTTGGCTGCCGCCAGGACGGTCAAATCGGCCAGAGGCTCGATAACGATCACGGTCATGTAGGCCGCGCCGAACGCAGCGATGCTCTGCACCGTCTGCCCGGTGAACCCCTCGCCGTAAAGCCCCCAGAATCCCACCCAAGTGACGATGCCTGCTTGATAGGTGGTCGACAGCGCCAGGGCCTGCCGGTACCGCAACCGCACATACGGGGTGTTCGCAGCGATGACACGGCTGGCCACATACTGCAGACCGAACAACGGGACCAGCAAAGTCGTGAGGTTCATACCGTATTGCGGCAGATCGAAGGGAGCGAAAAATAGTCCCTGCAGAAGCAGGCCCGATGCCAATCCGATCGCGGTGGGGGCCATCCCGAACAGCAGGAACAACGTGGATCCAAGGATTAGATGCACCTCTGAAATCCCCACTGGCACATGGGGGAAGACCTGGAAGAAGGTGAACACCAACGCGGTCGTGGCCAGGCTGCGGAACAACACCGGCGCGAATCCACGCTCTTTGACCAACTGCCACGCCGCTCGCAGCGCATACAGGCCGGCACCGCCAGCCGTGACATAGCTCAGGACGATCTTGGGACCTTCAACGATCCCGGGTTCGATGTGCACGTTCATTCCCTTCGGGGACGAAACCGATGACCCATCGCCCGACGACGCGCACACCTTGCCAGCGACGCGCCCATTCCACGAGGCGATGTGCCGCCGGGTGCGGCGCACCCGGCACGATTGGCAGGTCTTCGGACTCGCAGGCCCACACCCTTTCGGATGTACCTAATATCCGCCGCGTCCCAGCCCACCGGGGCCAGTGCTACTGACAGCGGTCGTTCCTGCATACCGCG
>CAZRFC010000173.1:0-8939 GCA_964598975.1 uncultured Mycobacterium sp.
TCAGCAGCACGCCGGCATGCTCAGCCTCAGCGAAACGGTTGACGCCGTCGCTGACCACGCGAAGTGCGTCGACGTCCAAGCCCGAGTCGGTCTCGTCGAGGATCGCGATCTTCGGCTTGAGCAGGCCCAGCTGCAGAATCTCGTGGCGCTTCTTCTCACCGCCGGAGAAGCCCTCGTTGACACTGCGTTCGGCGAACTGCGGGTCGATCTCAAGATCACCCATCGCGGCCTTGACCTCTTTGACCCAGAGTCGCAGCTTCGGCGCCTCCCCGCGCACGGCGGTCACCGCGGTGCGCAGGAAGTTCGACATCGAGACACCGGGAACTTCCACCGGATACTGCATGGCCAGGAACAGGCCGGCCCGGGCCCTCTCGTCCACGCTCATCTCCAAGACGTCCTCACCGTCCAAGGTGATGGAGCCCGAGTTCACGGTGTACTTGGGATGACCCGCGATGGCGTAGGACAGCGTGGACTTGCCGGATCCGTTGGGACCCATCACCGCATGGGTCTCCCCCGAATTCACCGTCAGGTTGACCCCCTTGAGGATCTCCTTCTCGGCGCCTTCCGGGGTGGCGACCGATACGTGCAGGTCCTTTACTTCGAGTGTGCTCATGCTTCCGTTCTCGATTCGGTGATGGCCAGTTCGTGTTCGATGGCGTCGGTCAGTCGGTCCCGGATGGCCGGGACGGCGATCTTGGAGATGATCTCGCCGAAGAAGCCGCGCACCACCAGTCGGCGGGCCTGCTCTTCGGGGATCCCGCGGGCCTGTAGATAAAACATCTGCTCGTCGTCGAATCGGCCGGTGGCGCTGGCGTGTCCGGCGCCGAGGATCTCGCCGGTCTCGATCTCCAGGTTGGGCACCGAGTCGGCGCGGGCACCGTCGGTCAGCACCAGGTTGCGGTTCACCTCAAAGGTGTCGGTCCCGGTGGCCTCGGCGCGGATCAGCACATCGCCGATCCACACGGTGTGCGCATCGGGCTTACGGGATTGCGGATCCCCTTGAAGGGCGCCCTTGTAGAGGACGTTGGAGCGGCAGTTGGGCTGACTGTGGTCGACGAGCAGTCGGGACTCCTGGTGCTGGCCGGTGTCGGCGAAATAGAGGCCGAGCAGTTCGGCGTCGCCGCCGGCGGCGTCATAGCGAACGGTGGCGGACATCCGGACCACCTCGCCGCCCAGGGTGACCGCGACGTGGCGCAGCACCGCGTCCTTGCCGAGTCGGACGTGCTGGGCGCTGACGTGGACGGTGTCGTCGGCCCAGTCGGCGATCCACACCACCGTGAGGCGGGCGGCGTCGGCCACGATGAATTCCACGTTGTCGGCGTAGGTTCCACTGCCGCGCAGGTCGATGACGACCACGGCTTCGGCGAGTTCCTCGACCCGGATCTGCAGATGTCCGTACGCGGTTGCGCCGACCCCGGGTCCGGTGACCGTGATCTCGACCGGCATCTGGGTGTGCGCGCCGCGCGCCACGGTGACGATGGTGGCGGAGTCGAACGTCGAAAATGCCTGAGCCGCAACCCGATCGGCGGGGACGCCCGCCTGCCCGAGCCGCTCGTCGCCTCGCGGCACGGTCTCGACTGTCACACCGGCCTGCTCGGACACGGTGACCGGGGCCTGTTCGGTCGCCGCGGCGGTTCCGTCGTGCAGTCCGCGAAGCCGCTTGAGCGGGGTGAATCGCCACAGCTCGTCGCGGCCGCCGGGAACCTCGAAGGCGTTGACGTCGAAGCTGCTGAACTGCTCGCCCTTGTTGGCGCCGACGGACTCGACGGCTTCGGTCAGATTTCGCGTCATCCCACCGCGCCTTCCATTTGCAGTTCGATCAGCCGGTTGAGTTCCAGGGCGTACTCCATCGGCAACTCCTTGGCGATCGGCTCCACGAAGCCGCGTACCACCATGGCCATCGCCTCGTCCTCGGTCAGGCCTCGGCTCATCAGGTAGAACAACTGGTCCTCGCTGACCTTTGAGACCGTGGCCTCATGCCCCATGGTGACGTCGTCCTCGCGGATGTCGACATACGGGTAGGTGTCGCTGCGGCTGATCGTGTCGACCAGCAGCGCATCGCACTTCACACTGGAGCGCGAACCGTGCGCGCCCTTGTTGACCTGAACCAGACCGCGGTAGGAGGCGCGCCCCCCGCCGCGGGCGACCGACTTCGACACGATGTTGCTCGAGGTGTTGGGCGCCAGATGCAGCATCTTCGCCCCGGTGTCCTGATGCTGGCCCTCTCCGGCGAAGGCGATGGAGAGCACCTCCCCTTTGGCATGCTCGCCGGTCATCCACACGGCCGGGTACTTCATGGTGACCTTGGATCCGATGTTGCCGTCGACCCACTCCATCGTGGCGCCTGCTTCGGCGCGGGCCCGCTTGGTGACCAGGTTGTAGACGTTGTTCGACCAGTTCTGGATGGTCGTGTAGCGAACCCGCGCATGGGGTTTGACGATGATCTCCACCACCGCCGAATGCAAGGAGTCGCTCTTGTAGATGGGAGCGGTGCAGTTGTGCACGGCGAACCCGTAGGCCAGGTAGCTGTCTGGTGCTTCGACGTCAAGGTTGTAGACCGGTTCGTGGGCCTCGCGGACGGTGCGCTTCCTGATCGGAACGGCAAAATAGTCGCCGCAGTCGCGGGCCTGCTTCGGTCCGTGGCCGCCCTCGGTCCACTGCACCTGATAGATGTCCTGCCGCATCACGTCGCGTCCCATGATCACGCCGGGTCCGGCGGGACGGCGCAGTTCCACGGTGGCGAAGTGGCCGAGTCGGGCAAGGATCGACTGGAGTTGGAATGCCCACACCCGGGAGGTGGTGTGGACTCGCTTCCACGCCGCACCACCACGTGTGGTGACGTTGCCGTCGCCGTTGACGTAGGCGTCGATGAGTTCGCGCAGGAAGATCTCGTCCTGGCGCATCAGGGTGTCGGACAGCTGTTTGTTCGATGAGCCGGCGCCGACGTGGTTACGCATGGCCGCGTATCCGGCCTTGGTGTAGACCAGCACCCGCGCCGAGTGCTTGTCCTCTTCGACGAGTACCGAACCTGGGGTCTCGTAGAGCGACTTGCAGGCTTGGCGCACTTCTTCGACGTAGTCGAACTCGTCGCGGTGGAAGGAGAACACCAGCGATTCGCAACCGTTGGTGAGAGTCGAGTGGCCCTCGGCGAGGTAGTAGCCGGCCAGCCGGGCGAACTCCAGTGGCAGGACCGTCTTGTGGGGCACCGGCTTGGGCTTGGGGTAAATGAGGAAGTCGCCTTCGGCGACATCCTTGGCCGGAACCCAACGAGGTTCGGCTGCTTTGAGTTTCGCCGAGTCGACCTCCGGTTGCCAGCCGTTGCGAGGTTTACGACGGACGAGAACCTCGGCGCGCGGAACGACCAGGACCGGGTGCTCTGAAGTGACCGAGAACGTGTTGGCCGGTGACATCGGGGTGAAGGTGAACAATTCACCGTTGAGATCGCGCATCTGCACTGCCGTGACCCGGTGGGACCGGCCGTCATGGCTGGTGACGCGATCGCCGACCTTGACGGACTCGATCGGACGCAGTCCTCCGTCTGCCATGGTGATCAGCTCACCGGCGGGCAGGCACCCTTCCACGTAATGGATGTACGAGCCCTCGTCGGCGATGATCAGCGTCCGCTCGAACTGACCCATGTTCTCGGTGTTGATCCGGAAATAGGCCTGCAACGGGATATCGACGTGCACCCCCGGCGGCACGTAGATGAAGGAGCCACCGGACCAGACCGCAGTGTTCAAAGCAGAAAACTTATTGTCTCCCGCCGGAATTACCGTACCGAAATATTGTTTGAATATCTCAGGGTGTTCCCGCAAACCAGAATCAGTATCGAGGAAAATGACCCCCTGGGCCTCTAAATCCTCTCTGATCTGGTGGTAAACCACTTCAGATTCGTACTGAGCCGCTACTCCAGCAACCAGTCTTTGCTTTTCTGCTTCGGGAATTCCCAGCCGGTCATAGGTATTTTTGATGTCCTCCGGCAAATCCTCCCAGGAGGTCGCCTGCTTTTCGGTGGAGCGCACGAAGTACTTGATGTTGTCGAAGTCGATGCCCTCGAGGTTCGAGCCCCAGTTAGGCATCGGCTTCTTCTCGAAGGTACGCAGCGCCTTGAGTCGGACGTCGAGCATCCACTCCGGTTCGCTCTTCTTGCCGGAGATGTCACGCACCACCGCCTCGGACAGGCCGCGCTGGGCGCTGGCGCCGGCCACGTCGGTGTCCGCCCAGCCGTAGCCGTAGCGGCCGAGGGACGCGATGGTCTCCTCCTGGCTGAGTGGCTGCACCTCTGGTGTGGTTGTCATGCCGACTCTCCTTGTTCGTCGCGGGTGGTCAGGGTCAGTGGGACGTGGGTCGTGCAGGCGCAGTCGCCGTTGACGATCGTGGCCAGCCTCTGCACGTGGGTGCCGAGCACTTCGGAAATGGCCTGCTGCTCGGCTTCGCAGAGTTCGGGAAACTCCTGGGCGACATGGGACACCGGGCAGTGGTGTTGGCAGATCTGGATACCGCCGACGGGACCACCGACCTTCGTCATCGTGGTCGCATAGCCCGCCTGAGTGAGGGCGTCGGCCACCTGCTCGGCGGCATCGGCGACCTCGTCGTCGGCGTCGGCGGCGGCCACTCCGGCCAGGATGGTGTCAATGCGGCGGCGCGCAAAGGTCCGCACCGCCTCGTCGCCGCCGATCTCACGCAGTTGCCGCATGGCCGCCGATGCCAGATCGTCGTAGGTGTGTTCCAGCTTGGCCCGCCCCGCCGGGGTGAGCCGGTAGCGCTTGGCGGGACGACCGCGACCGACGTGCTGCCACGCCGCGGCGGGCTGGGATTCGGCGTCCCCACCCTCCACCAGGACGTCGAGGTGCCGGCGAACGCCCGCGGCAGAGAGTCCGAGTTCGGAGCTGATTTCCGCAGCAGTGATCGATCCGGATTCGAGCAGGAGGCGAACGATTTCTCGCCGGGTCTGCCCGTCCTGCACCGAATGCCCGGAGACGGGCGACTCCTCGCGCAGGTTTTTCACAACAACAGTGTTACGGAATTCGACAGGCGGGTCTAGCAAGGGCAGCCTTACCTTATCCGCTGCTCAGCGGGCCGGGCCGGCCCGATAGAGTGCGGTGGTGGCTGGCCGCCGGCATTCCCTCTACTCAGCGATCGCCAGCTGGCACGGCGACGAGCGGACCGAGGGTTCCCCGCTCAATGTGGCCGAACTCCGCGCGATGCGCCGAACCCGACTATTCGGTGCCACCGGCACCGTCCTGATGGGTATCGGCGCGCTCGGAGCTGGTGCTCGCCCGGTCGTGCAGGACCCGACCTTCGGGGTCCGGCTGCTGAATCTGCCGTCACGCATCCAGACCGTCTCGCTGACCATGACCACGACCGGGGCGGTGATGATGGCCCTGGCCTGGCTGATGCTGGGTCGCTTCGTACTCGGCCCCCGCCGGATGTCGCGCAGCCAGCTGGATCGGACACTTCTGGTCTGGATGGTCCCGCTTCTGATCGCCCCGCCGATGTACAGCAAGGACGTCTACTCGTACCTGGCACAGAGCCAGATCGCCCGCATCGGCCTGAACCCCTATCAGGTGGGCCCTGCGCCGGGCCTGGGGCTGGACCACGTGTTCACCCTTTCGGTCCCGAGCTTGTGGCGCGAGACCCCCGCTCCCTACGGTCCGCTGTTTCTCTGGATCGGCCGTGGCATCTCCAAGATCACCGGCGAGAACATCGTCGGTGCAGTGCTGTGCCATCGGCTCGTCGTGTTGGTCGGGGTTGGCCTGATCGTCTGGGCCACACCGCGTTTGGCGCGGCGGTGCGGTGTCGCCGAAGTCGCGGCGCTGTGGCTTGGGGCCGCCAACCCACTGCTGCTGATGCATCTGGTTGCCGGGATCCACAACGAAGCACTGATGCTCGGCTTGATGCTCACCGGCACGGAGTTGGCGCTGCGTGGCATCGACAACGCGGGTCCGTTGATGCCTCGGCCTGCGCACTGGCCGCGCACGCGTGCCGACTGGTCGGGGTGGGCCCCGATGGCCGCACTGCTGGCCGGCACGGTGTTGATCACGATGTCCTCCCAGGTCAAGCTTCCGGGCCTACTGGCACTGGGCTTCGCCGCCATGGCGCTTGCCCACCGGTGGGGCGGCACCGTCAAGGCGTTCCTGTCGGCCGGGGTGCTGATGGGGTCGCTGTCGGTGGCGGTGATGGCCGTCATCGGCTGGGCGAGTGGCCTCGGCTTCGGCTGGCTGTTCACCCTGGGCACCGCCAACGTGGTCCGGAGTTGGATGTCCCCGCCGACACTGCTGGCACTGGCCACCGGCCAGGTCGGCATTCTGCTGGGCCTGGGCGACCACACCACAGCCGTGCTGTCCCTGACGCGAGCGATGGGCGTGCTGATCATCGCGGTCCTGGTCAGTTGGCTGCTGTTGGCGGTCCTGCGGGGCCGGCTGCATCCGGTCGGCGGACTGGGCGTCGCGTTGGGGATGACCGTGCTGCTGTTCCCGGTGGTACAGCCCTGGTATCTGCTGTGGGCAATCCTGCCGTTGGCCGCCTGGGTGACCCGGCCGGGGTTCCGAATCGCGACCATCGCAGTGACCCTGATCGTGGGTATCTTCGGGCCGACCGCGAACGGCGACCGCTTCGCCCTGTTCCAGATCCTGGATGCCACGCTGGCCAGCGCCGTCATCGTCCTGGTGCTGATCCGGCTGACCCGCAACCGGCTGCCGTGGCGCTATGTGCCCGGCACCGACGAGTCCTACAGCGGCCAAGACCTCAAACGGTCCCCCGCAGCAAAGCCGGTGACCGGGCCCGCCCCGCCGCCAACCCAACCACCGGCGAGTACCCCGGTGCCGGACGCCTACGCTGATTCCCCGTGAGTTCTGGCTCCCCGACCCCCGTGCGGATGCGTGGGGTGACGAAACGCTACGGATCCACCCTTGCGGTGTCCGATCTCGACCTCGAGGTGCAGCGCGCAGAAGTGTTCGCACTGCTCGGCCCCAACGGTGCCGGGAAGACCACCACGGTGGAGATGTGCGAGGGGTTCGTCCGGCCCGACTCCGGCTGTATCGAAGTGCTCGGTCTGGATCCGGTCACCGACAACGCCCGAGTCCGGGAGCGGATCGGCGTGATGCTGCAGGGCGGCGGCGGCTATCCGGCGGCCCGGGCCGGGGAGATGCTGAACCTGGTTGCCGCCTACGCCGCCGACCCGCTTGACCCCGCCTGGCTGCTGGACACCCTGGGCCTGACCGACGCCGCGCGCACCACCTATCGGCGGCTGTCCGGCGGGCAGCAGCAGCGGCTGTCGCTGGCCTGCGCGATCGTCGGCCGGCCTGAGTTGGTGTTCCTCGACGAGCCGACTGCCGGAATGGACCCGCACGCCAGGCTGGTCGTGTGGGAACTCATCGACGCGCTGCGCCGGGACGGGGTGACGGTGGTGCTGACCACCCACCAGCTCAAGGAGGCCGAGGAACTGGCCGACCGGATCGTGATCATCGACCACGGCTCCCCCGTGGCCGCCGGGACTCCGGCCGAGTTGATGCGCAACGGCGCCGAGGATCAGCTCCGGTTCACCGCGCCCCGCAAACTGGACCTCTCGTTGCTGCTCACCGCGCTCCCCGAGGGATACCGGGCCAGCGAGCAGTCGCCCGGCGAATATCTGGTGGAAGGCGCCATTGACCCGCAGGTGCTGGCGACAGTCACCGCCTGGTGCGCCCGACTGAACATCCTGGCCACCGACATGCGGGTCGAACAGCGCAGCCTCGAAGACGTCTTCCTGGACCTGACCGGCAAGGAGCTGCGGCCGTGACCCTCTTCTCCGCGGGTATTTTCACGCCGGATCCCCGGCCCAACACGACCGGCCGGATGCTGGCCGCGCAATACGGCCTCGAGTTGAAACTGTTGCTGCGCAATGGCGAGCAACTGCTGTTGACGATGTTCATCCCGATCACCCTGCTGATCGGGCTCACCGTATTGCCGCTTGGGGCGTTCCCCGAACCGCGGGTTGCGGTGTTCGTGCCGGCCATCATGGCGCTGGCAGTGATCTCCACAGCCTTCACCGGACAGGCCATCGCGGTGGCGTTCGATCGCCGCTACGGTGCCCTCAAACGACTCGGCGCGACCGCCCTGCCGGTCTGGGGAATCATCGCCGGCAAGGCGTTGGCCGTGGTGACGGTGGTGTTCCTGCAGGCCATCCTGCTCGGCGGGATCGGGCTGGCGCTGGGCTGGCGGCCGCCGGTGGCCGGACTTCTGCTCGGCGCGGCGATCATCGCGCTGGGAACCGCAGCGTTCGTCGCGATGGGCCTGCTGCTCGGCGGGACCCTGCGCGCGGAGATCGTCCTGGCGATCGCCAACCTGCTGTGGTTCGTCTTCGCCGGACTCGGGGCGCTGACCCTGGAGACCGGCACCATCCCCGAGGCGTTGTCGTGGGTGGCCAGGCTGACGCCGTCCGGGGCGCTGACCGAGGCGCTGTCGCAGGCCGTGGGTAGATCGGGGACGGTCTCGGTGGATTGGTTCGGCATCGCGGTACTGGCGATATGGGGTGCGGTCTCTGCGGCGGCGGCCTTGCGCTGGTTCCGGTTCACCTGACGGATACGATCGGCTGGTGAGTGTCGGCCGGATCTTCCTGCGAATCGTCGACGTCCTTCCGTTGCCCAGTGTGCGCACCCAGCGGCTGATCGCCGCCGCGGTCCTGCTCAGCCAGGCGCTGATCTCGGTCACCGGTTCCATCGTGCGAGTCACCGCATCCGGCCTCGGCTGCCCGACCTGGCCGAAGTGCTGCGCACCGGCGTGCGAGCCGACCCCCTGCCGGCCAACGCCGACCTGCGCACCCTCTCCGCTTATGCCCGCCGCTTCGCTGCCGATAACAGCGTCCGGGTTCTGCTGATCGAACGCAACGGGCGCGTAGCCGCCGACACCGCCGTGCTCGACGGCCTGGCCCCCAAGGGCGACATCGCCGCCCTCGACAC
>CAZRFC010000174.1:0-8906 GCA_964598975.1 uncultured Mycobacterium sp.
GACTTTGGCTCATTACGCCGACAGGGCACTGACCATCGACCACGAGACCCGCACCTTGAAGCGGACGTTCCCGTGGGGAGGCGCACGCGGCTCCCGTTACTGTCCGACCTGCCTGAAAGAAACCGGTGGACGGTGGCAGTTGTCGTGGCGACTGGGCTGGACGTTCGCCTGTACCGAACACCACTGCCTGCTTGCCGACGCCTGCCCGGAATGCGGCGCCGTCCAGCGCCGTCGCACCCACGTCGGTGATTTGATTCCCCACCCCGGGCGCTGCGCCCATCCCGCCGTCGAAGCCACCGGCCGCAGCCCAGCCCGCTGCGGCGCCGACCTGACCGCCACCGACGTGGAGGTGTTTGGCCCCGACCACCCCGCCATCCGCGCCCAGCAGACCATCAATGCGATGTTGGACACCGAAATCGTCACTCAGGGTGTGTACCGCGTGATGCCGCAGCCGCAGAACAATGTTCTGGCAGACATCCGGGCTGTTGCTGGGCGGGCACTGGCCTATGCAACGACCAAGGATCTCAACGCTGTCGTCCCCGCCGATCTTTTAGCCGCCTACTGCGTGCGTAGGCAGGGGGACTGGCGAGCCGGGGTTGCGCGGACCGACACAAAACCAGGACTGGCCGCACCGGCACAGGCGGTCACCGCCGCGGTGGGCGTAGTCGCCGCGTTGAACGCATTGGACCGCAAAGATATTGATGCTGCGGGGGAGGCACTGCGGTGGATCGTTACGACCTCGCGCCAGCGGGGATTGCAGGTCACCGCCACCAACGTCGGGTGGGCAAAGAACACCTCCGCGGTGTTGACCGGGGTTCAACTCGCTGCGCTGGAACCGCTGCTCAAGCCCAGCGACCAGCTGCGCTACCGCGTTGGCTCCGCTCTACCGAGTTACCCGACAACGACAAAACCGGCATCGACCTTTGAAGCGCACCGGCGTATTCCGACCGCGCTCTGGCCGGCATGGTCGATTCGGCTGTCCATCCCGACTTGCCACCAATCCCAACTGCGCCCAGCGCTGTCCGCCGCCCTTCTGCTGGTTCACAGCCGACACACCCTCGACGATGCCTGCCGATTGATCCATAGCCCCATCGACGGTCACGCACTCTCCCGCGTCCTGCAACTGCTCGAGAAGCACGACCGGTGGCACAGCATCCGCGCCGCACTCATCGGCATGACCGACTACCTGGCCGACACCGACACCCCAATCGACTACGAGCGCCGCCGCCGAATCGACTACGCCATGCTGCTGCCGGACAAAGTGTGGGCGCAGATCTGCCGTGATACCGGCACCCCGGGTCCGCGCTCAGCCCGAGCACGCATCGCCCGACGCTTTCTGTTCGAGCGCCTCAGCGGGCAGTCCGCCAGCACTGCGCCATGGGGCCCGGATGACAGCGTCCTCCGGACGAAAACAGCCGACTTCCCAGGCCACCTCACGCCCGAACTCGCCCACGCCCTGCACCGACACGCCCAAGAATTCCTGGCCAGCCAGGGCATCGACGACGAGCCCGTGACGTGGCAACCACCGTCCGCAGTGCTCGACGGGCTCGACCTTCCCGAAACCGACCCCGCCGCGGTGAACATCACCGAACTGCACCGCGTGATGACGGACGGCGGCATCACCCTCGGGGCCGCGGCCACCCGATTGAACACCAGCCTCGACACTGTGCGCCACCTTCTTGAGATCCACCCCAGACCCCGAAGAGGTCCGGCGCCGGGAGCGCCGCTGCCGACTTCCTACAACCGCGCCTACGCGAGCGCCAAAGCAGCGTTGCCCAGGGGGCACCTCGCCGATCTCTATGAGCGAGAGGGGAAATCGCTGAAAGACATCGCGACCGCGGTGGGCGTAAGTCGAAACACGGTCGCCAGCCTCGCCCGCGACTACGGCCTACCACTACGTGAGTCCGGTCGACCAGCACGCACCACGATCGACCGTGACTGGCTCTACAACCAGTACGTCACCAAACGCCGCGCCCTACCCGACATCGCCAAAGAAGCCGGTATGAGTACCGCCAATATGGCGCGCTGGGCCAAGATCCACGCCATTCCGATGCGAGGGCGAGGTGGCAAGAGCCACAGCTCAACCCTCGCCGCCGAAAATATCGCCGCGGAGGCGCCGAGGCTCATCAGACCCGCACTCGCAGGCATCGGAGGGCGAGAACGGCTTGAGAGGTTCTCCGCTGCGATGCGTTACAGAACTTTGACGGATGCCGCCAGGAGTCTCGGCGTCAATCAAGTCACACTGCAAAACCAAATCAATCGCATCGAGAGCGACCTCGGTATGCAACTGTTCGTCCGCGCTGAACGTTGTCGACCAATGCGACTCACCGACGACGGCGCCCGAGTAGTTGCCACCGTTCGAGCTTGCCAACGCCGGGGCTGGTAGTCGCGGCGTCATCAACGACGAGGTTCTCCAGCTTCAGCCTGCCGGTGGTGGAGGAGATCATTCGCTTGCCTGGACCGCTGAGGCAAGAGATAAACCAGCTAACAGGCTGCACCTACTCCACACTGCGGAAGCTCCATGAAGATTCCCTAGCTTAGCTACTTCGACCTGAAAAAGTCGGCTGCCGGTGAGCGGTCTGCGATCAACGAGTAGGCCGGTATCTGGTTGGGGCGGTGGGGTGGGTCGCCGTGGGGTCTGTTCATGCGGTCAGAGCGCTGATCTTGATGAGGTTGTGGGTGAGCACGCCGTGTCCGGCCCAGATCCGGGTGCCTTCGGTGCCGTCGATGCGGGTGCGGTCCCAGCCGTAGCCGCGTTTGAGGGTGCTGATGCGGCCTTCGCATCCGGTGCGCCACTTGATGGTTCGCCGGAAGGCGGGTCGGTGTTCTTCTGCGCGCCGGGCCTGGGAGGGTTTGCCTTTGCGGGGGATGACGACGGTGCGCACACCGAGGTCGTGCAGGGCGTCGTCGACACTTTTCTCGCCGTAGCCGCGGTCGGCGGTGACGGCGCGTGGTGTGCGTCCGGTGCGGGTGGTGATCCGGGCGACGGCCGGCGCCAGTTGGGGTGCGTCGGGCGGGTTGCCGACCTCGATGGTGTGGTCGAGCACGATGCCGTCGTCGTTGTCGGTGACCTGGGCTTTGTGTCCGAACTCGACTGGTTTACCCAAGCGGCCCTTGGCGATCGGGCGCGCGTCGCCGTCGTGCAGGCTGACCCGGCGGGTGGCGCCGGGGGGTGTCTGCCCGGCCACCCGCTGGCGGGTCTGGGCGACGATCTGCTCGGTGACGGTGAGCAGTTCCTGCAAGTCGTTGACCGCGCGGACCAGCCGGCCCCGCCGCCGCCCGGCTGCGGCGTCACGCTGTCCACGGGCGGCCAGGTCGGCGGCCTTGGCCTTGGCGCGGCGGACTGCCGCCTTGGCGTTGTCCAGCAGCCGTCGGGCATCACGGGCCGCGGTCTGGGCCAATCCGGCCAGCTCACCGGTGCTCTTGAGCACCGCTGCGGTGGCCTCATCACGGCCCAGTGCGCTGCGAGAGCGCAGCTTCGTCGCGACCGCATGAGCGCGTTTGCCCGCAGCGCGGGAACGATCCCGCACCCGAGTGCGCACCGCACCGCCGGCGGCCTGGATCCGCGTGCTGGTGGTGGCGATTCTCCGTATCGCCTTGGCCAGCAGCCCCGAGTCGGTGGGATAGGCCACGTTCGCTGCGACCACCGTCGTATCAGCGCGAACCCTGTTGGTGCGCAACACCTTCGCCTCAGCCGCCTTGGCCAGCAGGGCTTCGTTGAGCCCCTCAACCGCCGCACTGCCGCACCGGGTCGTGAGCTTCATCAACGTCGTCGGATGCGGCACGGCCCCATCCAGGGGAATCCGGCAGAACCGCCGCCAGGTAATCGAGTCGGAAACCTCCCGGCACAACGATTCATAGCCCAGCCGGTAACGGAACTTCAGAAACATCAACCGCAGATAGGTCTCCATCGGCGTTGACGGACGCCCGATCCGTGGATCGAAGAACGCCACGAACGGGGCGAAGAACACCGCGTCGTCCAACAGCACATCGACGCGGGCCAACTCGTCGGGCAACGTCAACAACTCTGGCGGAAGGACCGCCTCCCACAGCGACACCTGATCGCCTACAGTGCGAAACACAATGACCTCGAATCCTTCTCACCAAGGGTTCGAGGTCATTGTCCCAGCTCAGCCCGATCCAAGCCGGGAGCCGCGCCTGACTTTTTCAGGTCGAAGTAGCTAGCTGTGCTGAATAGCTATAGCTACCCAGCCGCCAACCTCCCGCGTTGTCGCACCGCCGCTGTATAAAGTTCGGTTCGAGTCCGGCTGGAGGCCGGCGACACGTCTAGGGGTAGACAGTGATTACTGGGGACTTGAAGAGCAAGGTCGACCGCGTCTGGGACGCGTTCTGGTCGGGGGGGATCGCCAACCCGCTGGAGGTGATCGAGCAGATCACCTATCTGCTGTTCATCCGCCGCCTCGACGACCTGGACACCCTGGCCGAGCAGAAGGCCCGCCGCACCGGCAAGCCCGAGCCGCTGCGCTTCGCGCCCGACCAGCAGGACATGCGGTGGTCGGTGTTCAAGAACGATGAGCCGGGCCAGATGTTCAAGGTTGTCGGGGAGAAGGTGTTCCCGTTCCTGCGGGAGCTGGGCGGTGACGGCTCAACGTACGGCCAGCACATGAAGGACGCCCGGTTCACCATTCCGACCCCAGCGCTGCTGTCGAAGGTCGTCGACATGCTCGACGACATCCCGATGGAGGACCGCGACACCACCGGCGACCTCTACGAGTACCTGCTATCCAAGATCGCCTCCGCCGGGGTGAACGGGCAGTTCCGCACCCCGCGCCACATCATCAAATTGATGGTGGCGATGACCGCCCCGCAGCCGACCGACGAAATTGCGGATCCGGCCGCGGGGACGGCGGGGTTCCTGGTCGCGGCAGCGGAGTATCTGCGGGAGCAGCATCCGAGCGTGCTGACCGACGCCGCCCAGCGGAAGCACTTCCACCACAGCATGTTCCATGGCTATGACTTCGACCCCACGATGTTGCGCATCGGCAGCATGAACATGCTCATGCACGGCATCGAAGCCCCCGACATCCGCTACCGCGACTCGCTGTCGGAGGGCGCGAGTGAGGACGCCGAGAAGTACACCCTGATCCTGGCCAACCCTCCTTTTGCGGGCAGCCTGGACTTCGAGGCCACCGCCAAAGACCTACAACGCGTGGCGAAGACGAAGAAGACCGAGCTGCTGTTCCTGGCGCTGTTCCTCAAGCTGCTCAAGCCCGGCGGCCGGGCCGCGGTCGTCGTCCCGGACGGGGTGCTTTTCGGATCCTCCACCGCCCACAAGGAGCTTCGCCGGATCCTGGTCGAGGACCAGAAGCTCGACGGCATCGTGAAGCTGCCCTCCGGTGTCTTCAAGCCCTATGCCGGTGTCTCGACCGCGATCCTGCTGTTCACCAAGACCAATTCCGGCGGCACCGACAACGTCTGGTTCTACGACGTCCAGGCGGACGGCTACTCGCTAGACGACAAACGGAATCCGATCGAGGCCAACGATATCCCCGATGTGCTGGCCCGGTGGAAGGAACGCACTGGCGCCGAACGGGAGCGGGCGCGTACCGAGCAGTCGTTCTGCGTGCCCAAGGCGGAGATCGTCGCGCAGCGCTATGACCTGTCGTTGAACCGCTACAAGGAACTGGTCCAGGACGAGGTCGAGCACCGGCCGCCGCTGGAGATCATCGCCGACATCGAGAAGCTCGAAGGCGAGATCGCAGCGGGGCTCGCTGAGCTGAAGGCGATGCTGTCGTGAAGACCGTGCCGCTGGGTGAGGTCGCCGACTTCATCAACGGAGTTGCGTTCAAACCCGAAGATTGGCACGACAGCGGCGTGCCAATCATCCGTATTCAGAACCTGACCGATCCAAACAAACCAATCAATCTGACCAAGCGAGAAGTCTCCGACAAGTACAAAGTTCGGCGGGGAGACATCCTTGTCTCTTGGTCGGCAACGCTTGGTGTTTTCACGTGGGAACGAACAGAGGAAGCGCTGGTAAATCAGCACATCTTCCGGGTGCTACCTCATCAATCGGTCATCGAGCGTCAGTACCTGAAACACATACTCGAGGGTGCTCTCGTCTCGATGAAGCAACACCTGCATGGTGCCACCATGCAGCACGTGAACCGAGGTGAGTTCCTGGCGACGAGGATTCCGCTGCCGCCGCTGGCTGAGCAGCGGCGGATCGCCGCGATCCTCGACCAGGCGGCCGCTGAAAAGCAGAGGGTGGGACGTCGACGACAATCGGTTGAGAGTCTCCGAGCTGCGCTATTTCGAGAGATGTTCGGCGGATACGGGCCGAATGAAGCTCTTGGCGACCACTGCGAGGTGCAAGGGGGTCTTCAGGTATCGGCGAAGCGGAGTGACTTACCAGTCGAGTTGCCTTATCTCCGCGTGGCGAATGTCTATCGCGATCGTCTCGACCTCACTGAGGTGAAGACGATCCGCGCTACCGAATCCGAAGCTGCGCGGACCCTTTTGGAGCCCGGCGATCTGCTGTTCGTCGAAGGTCACGCCAATCCCGCTGAGGTGGGGAGGTCGGCGCTATGGGACGGTTCGATACCGAATTGCGTCCACCAGAACCACCTCATCCGGGCTCGTCTCGAAGTGAACTCTTTGTTGCCGGATTTTGCGGTGGCTTGGTTTAATTCGCCTTCCGGAGCGGCGCATTTTCGCCGGGCTGGTAAGACAACATCCGGGCTGAATACGATCAGCGCCTCGCAAGTTCGTTCTGCCCCGATTCCACTTCCGCCGGTAAGAGAGCAGGAACTATTCGCGGACAGGTGTCGAGAGATTCGTCAGCTCACTGCGTCTTGCGACGAGACTGCCATGCTCGCCGATGAGTTATTCGCCTCCCTCCAGTCCCGTGCCTTCTCCGGGCAGCTGTGATGTCCAACTTTTCCTTCCTGCAAGCGGTCGGCTGGCCGGAGACTTACGCGGACTGCGCCCGCGCCGAAAGCTACGCGCTTAGCGACCCCCGTGCCGCGTGCATCTACGCCCGCCGCGCGGCGGAGCAGGTGGTCGATTACTTATACGACGTTCTGCGGCTGCCGGTTCCGTACGCCAACGACCTTTCGGCGCGGATCAACGACGCGGCGTTCAAGAACAAGACCGGGATGGGGATCGCGGCGAAGCTGAACCTGATCCGCCGGCTGGGTAATTGCGCGGCGCATGATCAGCAGCCGATCCCGCCGCGGGCGGCGCTCGATGCGCTCAAAGAGCTGCATCACGTCATGGTGTGGGCGGCGTTCCACTACTCCACGAAACCCGATGCGGTGCCGATGAAGTCGGCGTTCGACCCGGCCCTGGCCAAGCGGGCCGCCCCGCTGACCCGCGAGGAGGTGGCCCAGCTCGCCAAGAAGTTCGACGAGCAGGCCGCCGCCCACGCGAAGGCGCTGGCGGAGAAGGACGAGCTCGTCGCCGACAAGGACGCCCGGATCGCGGAACTGGTTGCGCAGATCGCCGCGGCGCAGGCGGCCAAGCAGGTCGTTGACGACCGCGACTACTCCGAGGCCGAGACCCGCGACACCTTCATCGACCTGCTGCTGCACGAGGCCGGGTGGCCGCTGTCGGAGCCGCGGGACCGCGAGTTCCCGGTCACCGGGATGCCGCCCAACGACGCCAACGGTTTCGTCGACTACGTGCTGTGGGGCGCCGACGGGCTGCCGCTTGCGGTGGTGGAGGCCAAGCGCACCAGCAAGAGCCCGCAGATCGGCCAGCAGCAGGCCAAACTGTACGCCGACTGTCTCGAGAAGCAGTTCGGGCGCCGCCCGGTCATCTTCTTCACCAACGGCTACCAGCACTGGCTGTGGGACGACGCAGCCGGCTACCCGCCGCGGGAAGTGCAGGGGTTCTACACCCGCAACGAGCTTGAGTTGCTGATCCACCGCCGCCACGCCCGAAAGTCACTGGCACAGGCGGAGATCGACTCGGCGATCGTGGAGCGGCATTACCAGGTCCACGGCATCCGGGCGATCGACGCCGCCTTCGAGGCCAAGCAACGCCAGGCGCTGTTGGTGATGGCGACCGGATCGGGGAAGACCCGCACCGTCATCGCGTTGGTGAAGCAGTTGATGGAGGCCGGCTGGGTCAAGCGGGTGCTGTTCCTCGCCGACCGCACTGCCCTGGTGACCCAGGCGGCCAACGCGTTCAAGGCGCACTTGCCGGCGGCGACGACGGTGAACCTGCTGACTGAAAAGAACGCCGACGGCCGGGTGTACGTGTCGACCTATCCGACGATGATGAACCTGATCAACGATGTGGACGCCGGCAGGAGGGTGTTCGGGCCTGGTTACTTCGACCTGGTGGTCATCGACGAGGCGCACCGCTCGGTGTATCAGAAGTACCGCAGCATCTTCTCGTGGTTCGACTCGTTGCTGGTCGGGCTGACCGCCACCCCGAAGGACGAGGTCGACCACAACACCTACCGGCTTTTTCACCTCGAGGACGGGGTGCCCACCTACGCCTACGAACTGGCCGATGCCGTCCGCGAAGGCTTCCTGGTGCCGATGGTGGGGGTTTCGGTGGGCACCAAGTTCCTGCGCCAAGGCATCCGCTACGCCGATCTGTCGGAGGAGGAGAAGGACGAGTGGGATGCCCTGGAGTGGGGCGAGGACGGTCCGCCCGATGAGGTCGCCGCCGAAGAGCTGAACCGATTTCTGTTCAACGAGGACACCGTCGATCAGGTGCTGGCCACCCTGATGGACAAGGGGCACAAGGTCGCCGACGGCGACCGGATCGGCAAGACGATTGTCTTCGCCAAGAACCAGCGCCACGCCGAGTTCATCGCCCAGCGCTTCGACATCGCCTATCCGCAGTACGCCGGGCACTACGCCCGCGTCATCACCCACAACACCGCCTACGCCCAAAGCCTCATCGACGACTTCTCCCAGCCGGAGAAGGCG